>JBFRWL010000220.1:0-10017 GCA_051439565.1 Prochloraceae cyanobacterium | reverse complement strand
AGAGTGGAAGCAGGGGGAGACAAGGGGAAAGCGGAAGAATAACAAACAGCAATCAGCTAATACCTAACACCTACTACCTATTTTTTTTGTCGTAACTATCAACCACGCCTTAACTTCCCAAATAGCGGCGCACAAAACTTTCTAGAGATTCCATTTTCAGGTTGTAAATTAATTCGAGATTGGTAACTTCTTCTGAAGTACAGAAAAATTCATTACCTAATAAGGTTCGCAGAGTCCCCAGAGCTTTTTGTGCTTCAGGATTAAACAATCCTAAAGATGAACGTAAACCATCAATTAGAAATAGGGGTGGATTAATAATAATTGGTTCTCGATTAAATACGCGAGCAAAAATCCTGGGAATATCTTCCCTTTTGAGAATATCTGGCCCTCCTACTGAAAAAATTTGATTTTTTGCCTCTTCTAGTCTCACTGAATCAATAGCAATCTTGGCTAGATCGTCCGTACTCACAGTAGAAGTGCGATTCTTGGGATCGCCGATGAGTAAATAAATTCCCGTGTCGCGCAATCTTTCCGCTAGAGGGAGAAGGGAACTAGCCAAGGCAGCAGGCCGCAGGATAGTGTAATTCAAGCCACTGGCACTTAAGTATTTTTCCACCTCCCGCTTCGCCTTAAATATAGGAGCATCTTGATAACCTCTATCTGTACCCAAGACAGAAATAAAAACAAAATGCTCGACATTATTTTCTTTGGCTCGATCGATTAGCTCTATATTTGCCCGGTAATCTATCGCAAAAGCATCACTGGCAGAACTGTGAGTACTGATAATGTATCTAACTCCCTGGACTGCTTTCTGGATATCTCTATCTACCCGTAAGTCACCGATAAAAACCTCGGCTCCTCGGTGTTCGAGTTCCTCATAATTAGAGGTAAGACGTGCAAAACCTCGTGTAGGCATTTCTTGCTCTCGCAGCAGTCGCACGATTCTTCGTCCTAGGGAACCAGTTGCGCCAGTTACTAAAAACATAATTATTTTACCAATCTTCTATTGGATCTTTATTTTCTGGATATTCTCTATTTTTTTCTGGCATTCTTTTGGGTTTTCGCTGTCTCGATTTTGGTACTTGCCAGAAAGTAGGAGCGATCGCTCCTGCTACCATACCAACACCAACACTCAATGCCAGCACAACCCCTACTGGTAGTTTAATCGATTCAAAGATTAGAAATTTTAGCGATATTTGTGTATAGTTTTGGACTGAGAAAACCGAAATTACGCCAATCCAGGCAGCGATAATTAGGGAAGTGACGAGGTTAGTAAAAGTTTTCATTATTTCTAGTCTACTCCCGTCAGCAACTCATGACTAAGATACTTGCGGCTGTCTTATTTTAACACTGCCGCATTCACAAGCTTGTTTTGACTCAAATCTTGTCTCTTATTAGCCAGCAAAATACTTGAGTATCCAGCCGATAACCACACCTATTCCGCCGAAACGTACTGCTTGCCAAAAAGGTTCCTTAAAACTACTCCAGCTTAACAAGCGACTTTCTAAATTCAGCTCAATATCTTCTAACTCCTGCTGGATGTGTCGCAATTCAGTTTTAATTGGCTCTCTGGTCGTATTTTTTCTTTGTTGCTGCTCTAATTGTTGCTGATGTTGCTTAAGTTCTAAACGTCTCTGTCGATCCCGCTTGACTTGAGCGTAACGCTCTTTGAGAGCAATCAGAGATCTCTCTAGCTCTGCTAATGTTTGTTCTAATTCTGCGTCACTATCATCTAACCGATCGGGATCGAAAGAAGGCATGATAACTAATACTTAAGACTCTTCTACAGACCTGACCTGATTTATCTCTTTAGTTCCCCCAAGTGTAGGAGGATGTCACAATAATATAGAGCTAAAAGCTATCGTACCAAATTTCAACTTCTATGTCTAAAAATTCAACTTCAACTCAAACTGACCTACTCCAAGAATTTACCACATTGGAACTAGCTCAGGAATTAGCAAGACGTTTGGCGATCGCTCCTAATGACTGGCATCGCTTGAAAGCTAATCGTCAAGTTCAAGCGGGTCAACAAGTGGGCGCTGCTTTAGTATTTTTGCTTAAGGATCGGCCTCAAGAAGCTTTAATTCGCTTAAATCAGGCGGCAGGATGGTTAGACCGCTCTATTTCTGCTCCTCCTTGTCCTACTCACGGCAGTCACAGCAGTAATTAACTTACGATTGGTCGCTTTGTTATCTCTGCTGTAAACTCTTTGCAGAGACTTAGTTGATTGCCGTTTCTATTCCACCAAACTCGATCAAAAACTTGGTGTAGTATACACAACCCTCTACCACTTTCTGCATCTTCTGCAGGTAATTCTATCTCTCGCGTGTGGTGACAGTTGCACTCAGGAACAAAGCCACTACCTTCGTCGATAATTATCCAGAAGTACTTTTCTTTAGTTGCAGAATATTTAACAACAACGGTCTTAGTCGGATCTAGTTTGTTACCGTGTTTGGCAGCGTTGACTAGGGCTTCTTGTAGTCCTAGCCTTATTTCTGGCTGCCATTCATAAGGAATATTTGCTATTAATAAGTCTAAAATTGGATAGAGGTAGAGAGTAGAAGTGAAGCTGATGGTGCTCCACTGAGTTCTCTTAGCAGGCAGTAAAATAGCCATCATGCGTTCCCTACATTGGTTTTGGTGGACTTTGCGGTCTCTACAGTAACGATAACGTAGCAACCTCAGGCGGTTTTGGCAACAATTGCTAGATTCTAAGTCATAGTCTCATCCTGATGGCTAATAGTCTCGTTCCGAGATGCTTTCCGTGCAAGTAGGTATTTCTTCTGGAAAAATCTTTTGGTAAGATATTGCTTTGCTCCCCTATTGTTGCTGTATTACTGCCTTCCATCGAGGCATATTTTTCAAAAAATTGCCTAAAAATTTAGTCCAAAACCCCAGCCTGGTAATGATTATTTCCCTACCAAGTTGAGAAAATCTAATTTATCTTTATTATACAGGAAATCTTTTAATTTACTCACAACTACAAACTTGTTTGTGGTATAAATTTTGGGGTAAAAAACTAAGATAAACTCGAATTATAACCTGTTTTATACTTCTAAACCAAGAAAATATAGGTCTTTTGTATAGTGTTATTTAGGAGCTATTATTGCGAAAGTAGTTGCACAAAAGCAGCACATTCAACATGAGCAGTTTGAGGAAAAAAATCAGTAGGTTGAACAGCTACTAACTCGTAGGTTCTATGTTGACAAAGTAGCTTGAGATCCCTTGCCAAGGTCGCAGGTTGACAACTAATATAGACCAGGCGAGATGGTTGAGTTTCTAGCAGAGTGTCAATGACAGCGCGATCGCAGCCTTGGCGTGGGGGATCGAGAAGTATTAGATCGGGCTTGACCTGCAACTGAGGTAAGACAGTTTCCACCGCGCCTAACATGAAGGTAACGTTAACGATACCTTGACTCTGAGCATTTAATTGAGCTTGCTCGATCGATTCTGGATAAACCTCAATCCCGATCGCCTGCCGTACGCGCCTTGCTAAAGGCAGGGTAAAAGTACCGATACCGCAGTAAGCATCAACTAACAGCTCATTACCTTGCAAATCGAGGCGATCGACAATAACCTGTAACAGAGCTTCTGCCGCTTCTGTATTAATTTGAAAAAATGTATCGGGACGCAGTTTCAACTCTAAATCCGCAAAAATTTCTCGCAGATAACTCCTACCTGAAACGCAACGAGTTTGCTCGCCAAATATTTTATTGGTATGTTGGGGATTGTAATTGAGGGCAACGCCTACTAACTGAGGATAGCGCTGCAACCAAGTTTGAGCTTGCTCTTGAACTCCTTTTAAGTGCCAATCTGTACTCACTAAGGTAAGCAAGATTTCCCCCGTCCGCCTGCCAATACGCAAAGATATATGACGCAATTGTCCTCGGTGAGTCTTTTCGTTATATATCGACCATCCCTGTTGCTGAATGTCCTTTTTAATTGCTGCTAACAGGGGATTTAAACGATCGTCTTGCACTGGACATTGATTGAGGTTGACTAGCTGATGACTGCCTTGACGATAGTAACCAGCTTGTACTTGTCCGCTAGAAGAGATTCCCAGCGGGTAAGTTGCTTTGTTACGATAACCTAGAGGAGAATTGGTAGAGATAACGGGAGCGACATTGGGTTGAGAGAAACCACCAATGCGTTCGAGGACTTGGGTAATCTGATGGCGTTTAGCAATTAGTTGATATTGATAGTCAATATGCTGCCACTGACAGCCCCCACACTTATCAGCAACAATACATTGGGGGCGAATGCGATACGGAGACGGTTGAAGTATTTGTTTGAGTTGACCATAGGCGTATTGAGGTTTAACTCGGACTAATCTGACTAAAACGCGATCGCCTGTAACTGTATCGGATACAAAAACAACTCTACCTGCAAAGCGTCCCACTCCGTCACCACTGTTACTCAAGTCAGAAATTTCTATTTCAATTAACTTTCCTTGTTGCCATTGTTCGGGAGGGAGATCGAACTTTGTTGGATTTTTTGACCTTTCTTTACTTCTAGAAAAACGCATGGCTTTATTTGTCTCTTTAATAGGCAAGCAGGTGTTAGGTTTTAGGTGTTAAGTTTTAGGTGTTTGCTGATTGGCTGCTAAGTAGGTGGGCATAAATAAATATAAAATCCAAATGAGACTTAGGTGTTAGCTGGGATGTTGTTACCTCTGACCCCTGACCTCTGACCACTCTCTCAACCATTTTCTAATTAATTTGACCGACCTACTTAAGTAGTCGGACATCAATCATTAAATTTTATGCATGAAAACAGAACAAATTACTCCCATTCTCGTTGATATCTTCGATAGCAGTGCTGTCGAACAACCAAGCACAGATAGTTGGCAAGTAGATACCGACCAAATGCGCTTGTTGATTATCCTCTCACAAGATTATTCCTGGCTGCGCCTGTTAGTTCCGATCGCGCCAGCCAAAGAAGCGCAACCTTTTCTACAAGAGTTGTTAGAATCTAACTTTGACCTTACCCAACAAGTACGCTATGCCTTAAATCAAGAAGTATTGTGGGTTGTTTTCCATCACAGTTTTGAGAGTTTGCTCCCTGAAGACTTGAGAAGCGCTATTTTCCAAGCTATTTCCTTACGGGAAAAAGGTTTATCTGAGTTGTTCAATCAACAAATCGAACGGCGCGTTCGACAAATTATTAAAGCAGCTAAACTCCAAGGACAAACCCTAGAAAATACCTTACAAAATATAGAGCGTCTTTATCGAGAAGGAATGCTAGGAGGTTTGCAACAAGAGTCGCAACAAAGAGAACAATTCATAGCTGCATGGCAATATCAGTTAAGACGCTTGTGGTCAGAAGTAGAAATATCGGATTAAGTAAATGGATATTGTAGAAATTATCAAGCAGGACTATCAACACTTCCCCGCCAACCAAACCTATAATATCTACGCACCAGATGTCTATTTCAAAGATCCCCTGAGCGAATTTCGGGGTATCAAACGCTATCAAAAGATGATTAAGGCGATCGCTACCTGGTTCGAGGAAATAAAGTTAGACCTCCACGAAATTCGCCGTAGCCAAGATTTAATTTCTACCGAGTGGACTTTAAACATGACTTCTCCTCTACCTTGGAAACCTCGCCTGGCGATTCCTGGTAGAAGCGAACTCAAGCTTAATGAGAATGAATTAATAATTTCTCATATCGACTACTGGCATTGTTCCCGCTTCGATGTCTTGAAACAAAATATATTCCCTTATCATAATAAAGAGGGATAATAAAAATAAGTAATGTAAATTTTTCTGAAAAAGAACTAAATTATTCATGCGCGTAATCCTCATGACTGGCAAAGGAGGCGTAGGCAAAACCTCTGTTGCTGCTGCTACTGGTCTTCGTTGTGCTGAACTCGGTTATCAAACCCTGGTATTGAGTACCGATCCCGCTCACTCCCTGGCGGATAGTTTTGACATGGAATTAGGACACGAACCCCGACAGGTGCGTCCTAACCTCTGGGGAGCAGAATTAGATGCGCTAATGGAATTAGAAGGGAACTGGGGGGCTGTTAAGCGCTATATTACCGAAGTTCTGCAAGCAAGAGGCTTGGATGGGGTTCAAGCTGAAGAATTGGCTATTTTGCCGGGTATGGACGAAATCTTTGGCTTAGTGCGGATGAAACGCCACTATGATGAAGGTGATTTTGAAGTTTTGATTATTGATTCAGCACCCACTGGGACTGCTTTACGGCTGTTGAGTATTCCCGAAGTAGGAGGCTGGTATATGAGAAGGTTTTACAAACCTTTACAAGGGATGTCTGTGGCTCTCAGACCACTCGTCGAACCTATCTTTAGACCGATCGCTGGCTTCTCCTTACCAGACCGAGAAGTAATGGATGCACCCTACGAATTTTATCAGCAAATTGAAGCTTTAGAAAAGGTTTTAACTAACAATAAACAAACCTCGGTGCGTCTAGTTACCAATCCCGAAAAAATGGTAATTAAAGAGTCTTTACGCGCCCACGCTTATTTAAGTTTATACAATGTAGCAACGGATTTAGTAGTAGCAAATCGGATTATTCCAGAAGAAGTAACCGATCCATTTTTCCAGCGTTGGAAAGAAAATCAGCGAGTTTACAAGCAGGAAATTTACGATAATTTTCATCCTTTGCCAGTCAAGGAAGTTCCTCTATACTCCGAGGAGATGTGCGGTTTAGCTGCTTTAGAAAGACTTAAGGAAACCCTGTATCAAGATGAAGATCCAGCCCAGGTTTATTATCAAGAAAATACAATTAAAGTAGTGCAAGATGGCAAAAACTACAGTTTAGAATTGTATTTACCAGGGGTAAAGAAAGAGCAAATTCAGTTAAATAAAACTGGCGACGAACTGAATGTTAGAATTGGCAATCACAGACGTAATCTAGTACTCCCTCAAGCTTTAGCTGCTTTGCAACCAGCAGGAGCAAAAATGGATGAAGATTATCTCAAAATTCGCTTTACTGATGTAATGAGAGTTTAACTCTAACTTTCACTAATGTCAGGTATTAGGTCTTAGGTGTTACCTCTGACCTCTCTCCCCCTCAATCTTTATATGTAGTAAAAAGTTATGTCTGAGTCTTCTGTTACCGTTACAGTAAAGCTATTTGCAGCTTATCAAGAAGCTTATGGCGTACCGGAATTGAAGCTAGAATTTCCGTCCCAGACACCCGTTCAAGCTGTACTCGATCGACTGCTTGGCGATCGTCCCCAACTAGAAAAATGGCGCGACCTGACTCGCTTTGGTATCAATCTTCAATTTGTTGACTCAAATACTCCGTTACAAAATGGCGATGAAGTAGTATTAATTCCACCAGTTAGCGGCGGTTAGTTTGTTGGTGCTGGGGAAGATCGGATAGCAGTACTAAGTTAAGTAGTCGGACAAAAGTAAAGTTAACTGTAGAAACCGACTACTTATTTGATTCTATTTAACTAGTCAAAGTATTTTGTCAATCAACTTCAACTCTACTGAGCGATCGCGCGATCGGAAAAACAACAATTGACAAAGCGAACGTTAATCTTACAGAAACTCAGCTTGAAAGCTCGATCGCGCTTTTGAGTTCTTTCACCTCAGTCAAAATCTTATCTATACGTCGAAGTAATTCATCTTTTGATACCTTTGGTGTCGAGTTGCTTAAGTTGAAAGTAGCTAACACGGGTCGATGGTCTGCATATCCAGAACTTTCCTTAGAACAATATTCCGCTTCAGGAAACAAAATCTGAGAACTAGCTTGCCATCCTTTGGCTGCACCGCTAACAAAGGTAAAGTCTAGAATGCTGTCGTATCTTCGATTGCAGCCTGTCCCCGTCCCAGGACAACTATTTGTTGCCAAACAGTCGGGCTTAATCCATTCGAAGACATTGGTTTCCCTTAACAGGTCAAAAGCTCGATTACCCTTTTGTTTGCTTAGGTCGTAGTCGAAATTATAGTCGCCCACAGCCACGACAGGTAAAGACTGTTGCTCAGCCCATTCGGGGAATTTGACTGCCTGAGTTTGGCGTTTCTGTTGGCTACCTCGGTTAAAGTGGTTGACGGCTAACCAAAAGCGTTCGCCAGAGGACAAGAGTTCAAACTCAGCAACCAAGGGCTTTCTGCTGCCTCCTATGCCTTCGAGTTCTTTGCTATCAAGTTTCTCTAATCGGTTCTTATCGTAAATAATCAGTAGCTTGTCAGGTCCGCCCGTTGTACCCAGGATATAATCGAAGTCGCTGCCTGGCGTGGCTACTGCTGCTGTAAAGACTTGTGCTGCCTCTTCGTTAACTACTTCCGACAGTCCCCATAAAGGAGAACCAGCTATCTTCTGCATATCTTCAGCTACGTTAGAAGGATTGGTGTCGCCACCAGATTCTACGTTATAACCGATGACCGATAACTCTTGCGCGATCGCCGCAGTTGCTTGTGTCAGGCTTATCGAGAAGAAGAATAATAAGCTGCAAACTAATAAACCGAGATACTTCACCTTCAGCACCCTGAAATATTGATGACAAAAGTACCATAGAGCGAGAACAGCCTGAATAGCCAATCAATGACAAATTAATTAACAAGGGAAAACTACAAATAAGTAGGTGGGTCAAATTAATTAGAAGATTTATTTTCGCCTACCCACTTAGGAAGAGTGATCGCCGTGAGCGTAGTTTTTTGTTTTTTTATGCGTTTAGTTTCTCGCGTTTTGCCTAGTCCCTTTTCAGTTGATGCTGCTGTGCCTGGTGAAGTAGCTGTTTTGGCTTCTTCTTGGGGTGCTTCGTTTCTGTGCGTTCGTGCTTCAGCGCATTCTTTTTCTGGTTGGATTGCTGCGGCTTTCTTTGACTGTGTCGATCGGGCTAATGAGTTTGCGTCCGCTGCGGCGGCTGAGTTTGATTTGCCCTTTTGTGTCGTGCGTTGCTGCGGTTCCTGGTTCTTAGTTTCAGTTCCGGTGGCTGTGTGGTCATTCTCTGTGGTCGGGCGTTCGTTACCTTGTTTGTTTGTTTCGCTTTAGCAGTTTTTTGCGTCTCAATAAAAGCGATCGGGTAAGGTTTTATTATTCAGCTAAAGCCCTTGTTGTATGCTTTGCTCAACCAAGCTGGGTTCTGAATTGTCTCGTTCACTCGCATTCTTTCGAGCTGGCAAAAAGCACGTAGAGAACAGAAGATATGAGTGATAATAACATGGTCACTGGAGTTATCAAATCACCACTACGTTCATAAGGAATTCGGTTTACTAAGACAAGCAGATACAAGTCTCCATCAATTCCTCCACACCAGTAACAGGCAAAATAGCAATATCCAACTCACTAGCAAGGTTCTCAACTGTCATATCATCCAGAAACCTGGTATCGTTATGTTTGAGCATCAAAGAAGGTAACAAAATAGCATCGCCTAAATCTTTACCCCGTAAACCTGCAAGCAGATCTCGTCCAGTTAGTAAACCCGTTACCGTTATTTCCTGTCCCCAATAATCGCTGTGCAGTGCTGCTAAATTGACTTCTAAACCCTCCACTTTATTTAACTGTTCTACTAGTGGTTGAAAAGCTTTTTCTACAGCATTACCAACCACCCAAGTAAATTTGCGTGCTGTCTCTATACGTCTGGGTAATATCTTGTCAGCAGCTTGTTGAAATTGTTTAATAAACTGACGAATAGAACCCACACCATTACCAATTTGGGGATAATCTTCGTAGTGAGATTCCGGCGGTAATTGCTGTTGAGCAATTAAAAACCATTCATCAGCTAACCAAGCAAAATTACTCCCTAACTGCTGGGTAAATTTTTCTTGCAGTTTCTGGACTTGAGATATTACTTCTGCTGCTTTTTCTCTACTAACGGGAACTAATTCATCTTCTTGAGGACGAAATCTAGTTAACCCTACAGGAACAACAGCAGCAGAAATCACAGCAGGAAGATCGCCTTGGTGAAAGGATGCTAAATCTGATAGGGTTCTTGCTAAATGAACGCCATCATTGATACCAGGACAGACAACTACTTGAGCGTGGAGTTGTAAATTTCGCTCATCAAACCACTTAAACTGTGCCATAATTTGACCCGCAC
>JBFRWL010000219.1:0-5191 GCA_051439565.1 Prochloraceae cyanobacterium | reverse complement strand
AAAAATTCTTTTAATCCTACATCGATTCCAACTGCTGTTTTAACTTCTTCTATTGGTAAAGATTCTGGTACTGTTTTATCTTCCATCGATATACAGCAATACCAACCATCGGCTTTACAAATAATGGTGCAAGTTTTGAGCTTACAACCGTCAGGTAGTGGTCGATGCACAATTATAGGCATCTCTCCAATCTTTGACAGTTTTAGTGTCTTATTATTAAGGTGCGCGCCTGCTTTTGTACAGTTTATTATCGGATAAACAAATGGGCGTAACTGACCTGTTTTTTTTAATCTAGATCTACCGCCACGTTTTCCAGACTTATCAGGAATTAACCATCGTAACCAAGCTTTATTTAGTCGTTTTAAATTAACTTGTTGGGACTCTGCCCAAATACTTTTATATTCTGGGAAAAGTTTTTTTGTTTCTTTTAACTCTGCTTGCTGACTATAGGAATTTACTTTTTCTGGTATTTCTCCTAGAGGTTCACTTAAAATACTACATCTATCTATTTGGTAACGAGTTCGTCGCAACCAATCTAAACCTTGACCATTAGCATAATTCCAATGACGACGTAATAACTCCAACGTCTGGAGCGTTGTCGCTTCTTGTTCGGGGCTAGGTTTGATTCTGTAGACATTAGTGATTAACATGGTATGATTATACCATGAATGGCTACCCATCGTGCACCCAATGTCTAAAAATAAAAGATTAAATTTGAGAATATCTGAAGCCAGATTAAACAAGCTAAGAGAATATGCAGCCGCAAAAGACAAAACTATGACTCAATTGGTTTCCGACTGGATCGACAAGTTACGCATAAATAAGGATTCGCTACGCGAGTTGTAATGTTGGTCGGCATTCCCCTCCCTTTAAATCGGAAATTTTAACGGGAGACCTCTGCCGACTTTAGGTTGGTGAACTGACTGGCGAAGAAAGGCAACAGGAATCCTACTGTCCCCTCACATTCCCCACACCTCCCACACTTCCATCTCAATTGATGATTCTTCTTGATTACTATAGCTATAGGGTGACTGGCAAACTTCTCAGGTAAAAGAAATAATCCCCACCCCAAAACCGATTACCACGATCCCTACCAGCCTTCCTCTGGTTACTCGTTCCTCTAAGATATAACGTGCTCCTAAGAGGCTAAACAGATAACCCATTGCTGTGGCAGGTCGCACAAAGCTAATATCTGCCCAACTGAGCAGATAAAGAAAGATCGAAAAAGAGATTGCATAACAAGCTATGCCGCTCAAAACTGAAAGATTGCTCAAGATCTGCTGACCCAACTGCAACATTTTTGGCAGGGGGAGAAGAGTCACTCTACCCACCTGTTTCATTCCTCTGACGATCAATAGATCTCCGCTAGAGTCAGCTAAAATCAACACTAGTAACCCCAACCAAATCTTGGATAGATAGAAGTTTCCTGCAAACAGCAACATGGATAAGTTAATTGGCTTTTTTTCCTGCCAGAGATTGCCTTGACTAGATTCACCAAGAGCGATAGTACTGGGGTTTTTCTCTAGCTGTTTATTTATTTCTAATTCCTGACTCTCGTTCCAAGTCATAATAAAAACTCCTATCGCTATGATTGTGGTTGCCAGCCAGCGAACCGGAGAAATGTGTTCCCCCAGAAGTAACCAAGCCAGCAGTGCATTCAACACGTAGCCGAAAGCACGAATAGGCAATACATAGCTGAGATCTAATCGGGATATAGCGGTTAGGTAGAGTAGCAAGGCAAAGATCAAGGTAGAAACCCCTAGCCAAATCCAGGGATTAGCGAACAGATAGGCGATCGAGCTGGCTAGAACTGAGAAACTAAAGGAGTTGATCTCGCCCAACATCTTCATCCCTCGACTGAGCCAAATGTCCCCTAAGACCTGAGTTATAACCAGCAGTATTAGAACGAGAATATTATTCACTGTGTTATGGTGTGTAGTGATATTTTTGGAAATTGGTATAACGCAATCTTCTGAAACTTCAGTATTTAATATGTATAGGTTATGATCTGCCTCAATTTAAGGAAGATGAAAAGAATATATCAGTATATCTATTTAGCAATTGCTGTTAGCTTTCTCGCCGCCTGTACCTCACAAGAGATAACACCAAAGCCACAACCTAAGCCCAAATCATCACCATATCAAACTTATCTTGCCAATATTAAAGACATCAAGATCGCTACAGGACAAACTATCTACGTCCCTGTTTACTCCCACATATATTATCTGAATCAGCAGAACGCTTACTATTTAGCGGCAAACCTCAGTATTCGCAACACCGATTTAACTAACTCTATTATCATCACTTCTATTAAGTACTACGATACAAATGGTCAATTAGTTCGGGAGTATTCCGGGCTTCCCTTAAAACTAGCTCCTCTAGCCTCAACTGATTTTTTTATCGAACAAAGAGATCCTAGCGGCGGTGTAGGAGCCAATTTTCTCGTGGAATGGATAGCAGAAGAAAAGGTCTCTGAGCCTATAGTTGAGGCAGTGATGATTGGGACAGCAGGAACACAGGGAATTTCCTTTGTCAGTCCTGGCAAAGTAATCCAGACCAAAACTCCTACCGTCGATCGCTAAATAATCAAAAAGAGTTAGTGTGTAGCAACCAGGAGTGATGATGGCGATCGAGAAGATATTTATTGGTACTGCAGTACTATTGTTGCTCAGTATCATTTCCAGTAAAGCCTCCAGCAAGCTAGGAATCCCAGCCTTACTTTTATTCCTGACGGTAGGGATGCTGGCAGGTTCAGAGGCAATTGGCGGTATTGAATTTGACGACCCTGTGTTGGCTAAATCCATCGGCGATTTAGCTTTAACCTTGATTCTCTTTGCTGGCGGACTAGATACACAATGGCAACAGATCCGTCCTGTTCTCTGGAAAGGTTTGACCCTCTCGACAGTAGGAGTGGTACTGACCATGTTGTTGCTAGGCTCTTTTGCCTGGTTCGTACTCGGCTCCTTCTCCTCCTTTGATATCGGAACTAAGGGCATTACCTGGCTAGAAGGGCTATTATTAGGAGCGATCGTCTCTTCTACTGATGCCGCAGCAGTCTTTTCCACACTCAGGTCGAGCAACTTAGCTCTCAAGGGAGACTTGCAGCCTTTATTGGAACTAGAATCGGGCAGTAATGACCCAATGGCAGTGTTATTAACCACCAGTCTGATCGGTATTATGACTACTGCAGATGCCTCAATAATTAACTTAGGGATTTCTTTAATTCAACAATTGGTCGTCGGTAGCGTCCTTGGTTACGGTTTCGGTCTAGGTTCGGTCGGGGTCATCAATCATCTGCGCCTAGGGACTCAAGGACTTTACCCTGTTGCTACCTTAGCACTGGCGCTGCTCACTTTTGGCGTGACTAGTATCTTTGGTGGCAATGGTTTTCTGGCAGTATACATTGCCGGATTGGTGCTTGGTAATCGCCGCCTGGTAAACAGAGAAATAATTTTGAACTTTCACGATGGCTTAGCATGGTTGATGCAAATAACCATGTTCCTAGTCTTGGGTCTACTCGTTTTCCCTTCTCGACTTTTGCCGATCGCTGGAGTAGCTGTGGCAATGTCTTTATTTCTTATGTTTGTAGCTCGCCCCCTGAGCGTGTTTCTCTCTCTCGCTTTTACCCACGTTAGTTTTCGAGAGAAACTTTTTATTTCTTGGGTTGGGTTAAGGGGTTCTGTTCCGATTATTTTAGCAACATTTCCCCTGATGGCTGGTATTGCACAAGCAGATAGAGTTTTTAATGTAGTATTTTTCCTGGTTCTCACCTCAGTACTGATTCAGGGTCTTTCCCTAGCTCCCGTGGCTCGATGGTTAGGTTTAGCAGAATCCGAGCCTGTATCAAATCTGGTTGAATAACCATACTTGCTAGTAAGGAACAATATAATTCCTATTGCCTATTGCCTGTCTTTACTAGTCAATTCCCTCGTTACTTGCTCCAATATTCTTAGCGCTTGTAGAGAACCGCGAATTAATCTAGCTGCTGCTAGGGGTTGTCTGAGGAAAGCGATCGCCAAAGGCAAGGGTTCTATATTTCCCTCAGAAGTAATTGCCCTCTCGATATTGGGAAGATCCTGATAGCAGTCGTCGCTAATTACCCGTATCATTGCCACCGCTACCCCCGCACTCTTGAGTACTTCTAGAGCGGCAAATCCTTCCATATCAACTACTCCAGTCTGATAAATTTGACCTAGATGGCGTTTTTCCTCAGAGGAACAGAGTAGGCGATCGCTGGTCAACCCCGTTACTAAATAAGCCCTCTCTTGAAGTTGGCGCTGGAGCGAAGCAGTTAGTTGACGATCGCACTCTTGGGATTGCCAAAATTTCTCATCTTGATTGGTAGCATAAACGCAACCTTGATAAATTACAATCTCTCTCAACTTGTATTGAGGCGATAGACTCCCACATAAACCCATCAGCAAGACTCTAGGCTTTTGCTGGGGCGGAAAATTCTTTAGCTGTTGACATTTTTTGAGATAGGGAGTCAAGGATTTAGAACCAACTGGAATGGGCAGAACTAGGATTTTACCAGAAGTAGTTTTAGCCAGTCCTCGACAAACAGCCTGATATTCTTGACCTTGAGGGACTAGGATTGCATCAATCACGATTTAAAGCAAGTATATTAAGTAAATGTCTGTGATACTAAGCACTGTATAATACTTACTTTTTGAATAGCCAAGCCTAGCTTAGGATATCTTATCTTTGTCGTCTTTACTCTCTCATTGTGTTTTCTTAAATGTTATATTAATGCTAACTAGTTGAGAAAAGTTCTTAAATAAATTAATAAAGAGCAAATCTCTGATAATAATTTTTATAGCTATTTCGCACCTGCTTTTTTTAGTCTTTTGACTGCCTTAGTGCTGGTTACAAGTAATAGCGCCAGGGTTTGCCCTGCTTTTGCCAAGAAGCTGATAAGGTGGATATTTGATTTATTTTCCAAGTTTATCAGAAGGCTGATATTTTTAGCAACAATGAAAAGTGTGATGGAAAAAACCATAATTCTTAACTTAGAGAGCGTAACTAAAAAATTTTCTTCTAGCACTACTCCAGCAGTGAATAATGTCAGTTTTACCCTAGAGCAAGGAGACTTGCTAGGCTTATTAGGTCCTTCTGGCTGCGGTAAAACAACACTATTGCGAATAATTGCTGGATTTGAACGACCCTCGAGCTGTCTCTGATACACATCTCC
>JBFRWL010000218.1:0-4682 GCA_051439565.1 Prochloraceae cyanobacterium | reverse complement strand
TGGCTCATTAAAATAAAAATTTTCAAGTTTTTTGATTAGAGTCATTTTATCTGGCTCTGATTGCCGAAAGCAAGCATGAGGTTCTTGTGTTTTAAACTAAACGGTTTAGTCTGATAAGGGGGCGGCTCCCGGCACAAGCACCGGGAGCCGCAACTACTTCTGTCTTCACTTATATGCTTCGACAATGCTAGAGCAAGAACTCGCGGAAAGGCGGCTAGAGGCTGGGAGGCATTTGGTTTAATGCGTGGTGATGTGGCGCTCGAAATAAAACACAAGGGAATCCACTCTAACTCCCTGAGCCATTGACAAACTATGAGAGATTAGTCAAAAATGAGCTGAAAAGACTAAAAAGTTATACTCTATAATCTCATCGACAATAGCTTTTACTCCCCAGGTAGGATTCGAACCTACGACCAATCGGTTAACAGCCGACCGCTCTACCGCTGAGCTACTGAGGATTGCTCACAACATTAAATAATTATAGCGCTCCAAAAATCAGTTTGGCAAGCAATTGAGTAAAATTTTTTCAGGACCCAATTGTTAAGCATTGCACAAGAGTACGAACTCGCCGAGCGATCGCTTGCCAATCTCGATCTAATACCAATTGCTTGGGAAACAATTGACTAGAAAGACCAACAGCGATCGCCCCTGCTTCAATAAACTGATTAGCATTCTCGATAGTAACGCCGCCAGTAGGAATCAAAGGAATTTGACCTAGAGGTCCTTGCAAACTTTTAATATATTTCGCTCCCCCCATCGCTTGGATGGGAAACACTTTCACAGCACTTGCTCCTGCCTGCCATGCTGTTACGATTTCTGTAGGAGAAAGGGCCCCTGGTACTATAGGAACGTAATCAGAGTGAACTGCAGCCTGAATTAGTTCGAGATTGACGTGAGGAGAAAATAAAAATTGGGCACCAGAGGCGATCGCTTGGCGTAACTCCTCTAGAGTTAAGATCGTGCCAGCGCCAATGATACATTGAGGTAATTCTCTTCTTAGCTGGCTAATTAAAGCTGCCGGCTGCTGGCTATTCCAAGTAATTTCAATCAGCCGTATTCCTCCAGCCGCGACTGCCTTAGCCATTGCCAGACCTAATTGTGACTCTGGGGAACGAATAACCGCGATCGCCCGGTGCTGTTGCAGTAATTTAAGCCACAAGCTTAAAATTTGTCTAGATTTATCGAGATCAGACAAGCCAATTTACCTGATTAACAACTACTTTAAGACAAGGGATCGGAGGTCAGAGGTCAGGGGTAAATATATTAACTCAACCTAAGTCTCTAGCTATGTTCGATAACTGGTATAAGTTTTCGATTCGGTACACGTATCGATAGCGATACTAAACTGTTCTAAGTAAGAAATATCCAGTTTCCATTCAAATAAACTTCTTTTGTGCCAAACCTCGAAACACTCAAATACATAAACTTCTGCTTGGGATAAAGTCCACCTATTGATATGAGCAAGATGCCGAATTGCTGATTCTTCCCTACCTCTAATTTGAGTTAACCCCATATGCTTACATTCGTGGCATGGCGGACACAAGGAAATTAGTCCCTTGAGAGTTTGAATGTGGTTTTCCTCATCGTAGTGCCAAATTTCGTGGCATTCTACAGGGTGTTTTTTGCCTACACCGCCACAGAGGGAGCAACGATAGCCAGCCTCTTTGTAAGTATGTTTGCGAAGCCTATCCCAATCTTTTTTTGATACGTGGGAGCGAACATTAGAAAACCAACAGGTAGAAGGAACTAATTCAATAGTTAGGCGAGGGTTTTCAATTGATGGGAACCACTGGCGAAATGGTGCTAAATCTAGCCCCTTGATAACACACCATTTTCTAGCTCGTGCATCCCACTTGGCTCCTAATTTTTTTGCCTTGTCTTTCTGGGAGTAGGGAACGTTGAGATAGATTTTTCTCATCGTAACAGTAGATCGCAAAGTTGGTTGGTTTATTCAGGAGTCAGAGAGACGTTCTATGGAACGTCTGTACAGAAGTCAGAAGTCAGAGGGTTAATATCTTCCCACACTCCCCACACTTCCCCCTCTCCAGTTAATTATGCGCCAACCGCTTCTTTAGCTGCGTACATCACCTCAAGAGTAATTTCGCTAATATTGCGTTCCCGGGCAAACTTTTCAGTATTGCGCTTCACTTTACCTCGAACAAAACCAGGAACTTTATTCAACTCTGCTTGTGCTTCTTTAGTCCAGGCTAGGTCAGAATCAGCAGAAATAGTTTTGTGAATTACTTCTTTAGTATCGTGTCCGCCGAAGATTTCTAACAGATGGTCTTCCATTCCTAGGGTGAAGGAATTGTACACCAAATCTGCAATTTGATTAGTACCTTCGTAACCTAAAAATGGTCTGTAACCGATCGGGAAGTTTTGAATGTGAATGGGTGCTGCAATTACGCCGCAGGGGATGTTTAAACGCTTGCCAACGTGCCTTTCCATTTGCGTACCGAAGATAGCAGAGGGTTCGACTCGCGCGATCGCATCGCCAATTTCACCGTTATCGTCGCTAATCAAAACTTCATCACAGTATTCATTCACCTGTTCGCGGAACCAGTCAGCATCATACTTGCAATAAGTACCAGCCCAGACTACGTGAATGCCCATCTCCCGCGCTAAAATTTTAGTCATAGCCGCAGCGTGAGTATTGTCTCCAAATACTACCGCCTTCTTACCTGTCAAATTCTGACAGTCGATCGAGCGAGAGAACCAAGCAGCTTGAGAAACGTAGAGAGTTTGGTTATCAATAAATTCTTCGTAGTCTACATTTGCCCCTTGAGCATTGAGTATTTTCTGAATTTGGCGAATGCAGCGGGCAGTTTCCACTACACCCATAGGAGTTATATCAACATATGGCGTGCCAAATTCTTCTTCTAAGTAACGAGCAGTCATTAAACCAAGTTCTCTATAGGGAACCAGGTTAAACCAGGCGCGAGGCAAATTCTTCAGGTTGTATACAGAAGCACCTTCAGGAATTACTTCGTTAACTTCAATACCCAAATCTGCCATTAAGCGCTTCAACTCGATGCAGTCGTGCTGATTGTGGAAGCCGAGGGTAGAAATACCGATAATATTTACTGAGGGTTTTTCTGTTTTGCCTTCTGGTAATTCACCTTTTTTGCGAGCTTTTTTGATGTAATATTGCACTATTTGCTGCAAAGTGCGATCGGCTGCTTGCAATTCGTTAACTCGATAGTGATTGACATCGGCAAGCATTACGTCGCCCTGAGCATCCATCTGGGCGCGATCAACAAAGTTTTGCAAATCTTCTTGTAGAATGCTGGACGTACAAGTGGGAGTCAAGACAATTAAGTCAGGTCTTTCCTCACCATCTTTGCGCACGATGTTATCGACTACTTTTTCTTGAGAACCCCGTGCGAGAACGTTGCGATCAACAATACTGGCAGTTACCGGGGTAAAGTCCCGCTCTCGCTCTAACATGGAGCGCATAACATTAAAGTAGTCATCTCCTAGAGGTGCGTGCATGATGGCGTGTACGTTTTTAAAAGAACTGGCGATGCGGAGAGTGCCAATGTGCGCGGGGCCTGCGTACATCCAGTAAGCCAATTTCATATGATGATTTCTCCCTTGGTACCAATAAGAGCCACTAAAGCTTAGCGAACAATAATTGCTTGTGAGGTCGTTTCTGATTGTCTCAGACTTGGCGCTTCTTGATGAATAGGCACTAATCTAACTTTACAGAAGGTAGCGATCGCTCAAATGCCCTGACTTAAAGGGGTTTCAGTTGCTACTTTCACAACAGAAATGTTGTTTAACTGCAATAAATCTTAATTTAACCTAACCTTATTGAGTAGTTTAAACAGACGAAAGATTGCAACAGCAAGCATTGTGGAGAGATTAAAGCTGCTTGGCGATCGACTCTTAGAGTAATCAGCACAATTGCACTACTAAATTTCGCTCAAAGATAAATTCGCTGTAATCGGCTAGGTCATCTATTCCGATGAAGTTGAGAGATATTTCAGCTACTAACCACAGAGTTGTTCTAGCTAGCAATTTTTTCCATCTAATATTAGTTCGGACCTTTTGTTGAGAGGACTTGAACAATTTATTAGTCTGCCTCATTGTTGTTTGGTTTTAAATATGTTAAAGAGTCTAACAACTTATGTAACAAAATCGCAATATTACTAAAAAAATCTCTTCGAGCCCTCTAAATAATAGTTGCTATCTCATGGAATATAAGGATTACGAGGAGAAATAGGGATATTGGCCTGTAGATTGCGAAGTGTGAAGATCCCCCTGTCTTCTTGCATATTTAGGCTACCGACTTAAAGCGGGACACGCTGATTGAGACTAGATGCTAGGTATTTTTTCCCCTTTCTACCTTGTCTCCCCGTCTCCCAGTCCCCAAGTCACCTTTAACCAACAAATTCAATATTGAACATTTATTCCCTTCTGCCTCCTCCAATGGAAATGTGATTAGCTAAACTTATTAAATAGATAAGCAATTTTTTTGTTAAAAATGCTTTACATTTTTTTACAAAAGTTTATAATGATTACAATCATTCATTGATTCAAACGCAATCATAATCAATTATGACAACCACTTTACAACAGCGCGAAAGCGTTTCCCTTTGGGAACAGTTTTGTAGCTGGATCACCAGCACCAACAACCGCCTCTACATTGGCTGGTTCGGCGTCCTGATGATTCCTACCCT
>JBFRWL010000217.1:0-12514 GCA_051439565.1 Prochloraceae cyanobacterium | reverse complement strand
ATTATAAACAATCGCGAATTTCTCCGTTTTTATACTGAGAGCTATGGATGCGAAAAATTGGTCTTTTAGTATTTTCTCGTAAGCCGGAATTGAGTATTAAAAATAAATTTAGATATTTCTCGCGAAGACAACTTTGTTGAGACAAGAATAAACTATGTAAAGTTAAATAGATAACTACTAACTGTTCTTAAAATAAGCGCAGCAATTAAGTAGCGAATTGCAATAAATATAAAACCGAAATAAGTGGTTAGGTGTTAGAGTTAACTGTTCCTTTTTGTGCACTATCTTAAACATTCTCTAATTAATTTGATCGACCTAATTAGCGAGAGGAATCTATTAATTAATTACTAACACTAACCTTAAATTTACACGGTTAGTATTTCCGCAAATTTCAAAAAAGAAAATTAACATGAACGGACAAAATCAAAACTCGAATGAACTAGGCAAAAAATGCTGCTGTCCGGTTCCCGACTCAATTATGAACGCAACTCGGTGTGAATTCACCGACCTCAAACTCAATATTATTGAAGGAAAACTACCAAAGAATTTACAGGGTTATGTCTTTATAGTCGCACCAGTGGGCACGATCAACTCTGGAGGTCTTCCCTTTGCCAATGGCAACTCATTTATGGATGGGGACGGGATGATTTACCGACTTAACTTCCAGGTTCGAGATCAAGTTACATTGAAAACGCGACTGGTTAAAACTCCAGATTACTATGCTGATAAGGCAACTCAATCTGAAAGCAAGTATGCTAAATATGGATTTCGCGATTATGGAATTTTACGGTTTTCTTTTTATCTTGGTTCTCGCAACTTCCTGAATACTGGCTTTTTGCCCCTGCAATCTAAGCAATCTGAACAAGAACGCCTGCTGGTAACTTATGATGCGGGTCGTCCTTACGAGATTGATACACAGACTTTAGAGATTGTGACTCCAATCGGAGCAAATAAAGAGTGGCAGGGAGCAACTACGTTAAAACATCCCTTTAAAAGCGTTTTAAGCACTGCCCACCCAGCTTTCGACGCTCGCGAAAATGAGATGTTCACGGTCAACTATGGCAGGTCACTAGGAAATCTACTCGAAACTATACCTTTGTTTAACGAGCTAGGTGAACTTCCAGAAGAAGCCAATGAATTTTTATTATCCCTGGCTGAAATTCTCGAATCAGACTTTATCGTAGATATTTTTCAGCTATTCTCCCAGTTTTCTGGGAACGTTTTTCAGGAGATATTTCAACTGTACGTAAGCTTGATTGAGAGAATTACTAGTATAGAGATTAGAGATTTTGTCTATCTGATTCGCTGGGACGCTCAAGGCAAACTAGAGCGATGGAGGCTAGTACTGCCTGACGGTACGCCAGTGAGAATAGAGCAAACCATACATCAGATTGGGGTAACCAAAGATTATGTCTTGCTAATGGATACGGCCTTCAAAACTGGTCTAGATCAGGTAATCAATAATCCCTGGCCAAAAACTGATGGGGGAGATAGATTGGCAAGAGATTTTCTGACACGTCCAATTATCCCTGACTCAAGCATTTATATCGTCCGCCGCAGGGATTTGCAAAGAGGACAGCATCCTGCTTGCGGCGAGCGAGAAGTTAAAGTCATGGCTCAGAAGGTAGTAATTCCAATGGAAGCTTCTCACTTCCTAGTAGACTATGACAATCGTGACAATCAAATCACACTTCACGTGGCACACATTTGTGCTTGGGAAATTTCAGAGTGGCTGCGTACCTTCGATCTATCAGCTTACCCTAACAACAATCCCGTGCCATCTCGCCTGCATTCAATGCAGCTAAACGAGATGGATATCGGCCGCATGGGACGTTACGTAATTAATGGAGAAACGGCACAGGTGATTAAGTCGCAAGTCATCTACGATTACGACTGCACCTGGGGAGTAGGGTTGTATGCTTACAGCGAACAGTCTTGTTCAGGAATGCCTCCAGATAAATTCGAGGATATCTACTGGAGTACTTATGGTCTGTGGAAAGAGCTGATGACTAAATTCGCTTTCGATTTATACAAGAACTATAAGTATCGAGTGGTGCCATTGGAAGAGTTGCTTGACCTTGCCAACCAAGGTATCCCAGCTTGCTTGTTCCGCTTGAATATTTCCGACAAGTCAATAGCGATCGTCGATCGCTATAAGTTCGATTGCGGTTATATGGTTAGTTCGCCACAGTTTGTACCTAGCCGCGATGGTCAACCTAGCTCAATAAACGGTTACATTGTCTGTACTGTTTTTTCTCAAGACAGCAATCAAATCTGGATTTTTGACGCATCAGATCTGAACGGGGGTCCGCTGTGTAAACTAACTCACCCTTCACTTGACTTTGGGTTGACATTACACACAGCTTGGCTGTCCAAAATTGGTAGCCGCCAAGCTGAATACCGTATTGGGGTACGTCAAGATTACCAGGACACAGTAAGGAGAATGAGTAAGAAGTTTCCTCAAATTGAGCAACTGTTTGAGAGGGACGTGTACCCGCAGTTTGAGACGTTTGAGTAGCAACCGATACTGTTGATTAACTTAATAATTAATAGAGGTAATTGACATACTCCGTAAAAGAAACGGATTGTGAAAAACAGAATCTCGGCGGTAACATAAGCTACGAACACACCAATTACGGTGTCACACTAGCACTGTCAAAGCAACCCTACTCTCTTATACCTTTACAGGTACTTGAGTCTACTTTTATCTTTTTCAACTTGAAAAATGATTCACTCTCTAAAAAAGGATCTAATTTATACCCCTGACGGTCGTCTGTTCGCCTTTAATTGGCAGACTGCATACGCGGTTGTGTACCAGGTATTTCACCTGTTCTTTTTTAGGTCAATGTGTCTTGAGTTGAGTTTTGGTATCTTAGC
This sequence comes from Prochloraceae cyanobacterium, assembly GCA_051439565.1. Taxonomy (GTDB): domain Bacteria; phylum Cyanobacteriota; class Cyanobacteriia; order Cyanobacteriales; family JBFRWL01; genus JBFRWL01. The sequence continues at coordinate 9,637 of JBFRWL010000217.1, read as the reverse complement.
ATGCATTCGCTTGTTGAACAAAGGACTGCCCTTGAATGCCCCTACGACTAAAAACATTGGCTGCAACAACTATGTTGTTTTAAATTACACTCGTTTTATAGTCGCAGTACCCTTGAAGGCGGAAAGATGGGAATCTTAATCGCTGCTACCATTATTGGGCTCTGGGCAAGTACTCTTTTCTCCTTACTATTCCTCGATCTGGGAAAATTATCCCTTTTGGTAATGTTAATGGCCATTGTCTGGCAGACCTTTCTTGATACGGGATTATTTATTACTGCTCATGATGCGATGCACGGTCTAGTCTGTCGGAAAAACCGTCAAATCAATAACTGGTTTGGGTCTGCCGCTATCTCTATGTACGCGCTTTTTCCCTATGAAAAATTCTTGAAAAAACATTGGTTGCACCACCGCTGTCCTGCTAGTTCCCTTGACCCTGATTTTCATGATGGTCGAGACACTCGCTTGATAGCCTGGTATTTTCACTTTCTAAAAGGATACTGGAGTTGGAGGCGATTCATCCTCTTGCTCGCACTCTTTGGCTTCCTCAGCTATGCACTACATATTTCCCTAATCAACCTAACTTTGTTTTGGGTTATTCCTTTACTTTTAAGTTCGCTGCAGTTGTTTTATTTTGGCACTTTCTTACCGCATCGGGAACCCAAAGAAGGATATCGCCATCCCCATCGCGCTCAAAGCAATCATCTCCCGATTTTCTGGTCATTAATTACCTGCTATCACTTCGGTTATCATCTCGAACATCACGAGCATCCTGAGGTTCCCTGGTGGAAGTTAGCAGAGATTTATCACCAGAAAAGAATGATGCTAATGCTAGAAAAGCAGAATGATGTTTAATTTTAGTGCAAAATGTGAGGTCAAGGTGGATTTTGCGCCCAAAAATCTTCTAAGGGAGTAGGTTGTGCTAAATAATATCCCTGAGCATAATCAATACCCAGAGAGCGAAGAATCCTAAAAACTTCCTCTGTTTCTACAAATTCTGCGATCACTTTGAGACCCACTTTTTTACCAAGATGAGTAATTGCTTCTACAATTGCCTGAGCCATAGGCTCCGAAGCGATTTCCCTGACAAAAGTTCCATCAATTTTGAGACAATCTACAGACAGCTGTTTTAAGTAAGCCAAGGAACACATCCCACTACCGAAGTCGTCGAGAGAAAAAGAACAGCCGAGTGCTTTGAGATCACAAATCAATTGAGCTGTCTTGGCTAAATTGGCGATCGCCACACTCTCAGTAATTTCAAAAACTAACAAATACGACGGTATGTCATAAAACTGCAACTGCTGATTAACAAATTCTGAGAATTGCTCGTCGTTAAGAGTGGCACCCGAAAGATTAACCGCAAATCGGTAATTTTCCCAGGTACTGGGGTGAGACTTAGCTAGGTCAGCTAACAGTTTTTGGAGTACCCAACGATCGATTTGGGGCATTAACTGATAACGCTCAGCTAGAGGCAAAAAGCTAGAAGGCTTTAAAACTCGATTGTTTTGAGCAATTAGACGCAAGAGGACTTCGCAATAATGACCCTCATCCTCAGATAAGAGAGGAGCAATCTTTTGTGCATACAAACGGAAGCGATTTTGACTCAAAGCTTCTCGCATCTGTTGGACTAAAAACAATTCGCTCTCTTGTCGTTCAAGTTGACCGAGATGATCTTGATAAACTTGAAAGCAATCGCGTCCTCTTTCTTTGGCTTGGTAAAGTGCTAAGTCAGTTTCCTGAATTAGTCTTTCTAGTTTGAGCTCTTGGTGAGGAATGAGGCTGCTGATTCCCAAGCTGCAGGTAACCCACTCGCCAAGGGTGGAAGTAGCGTGAGGAATATAGAGAGCTTTAATCTCCTCTCGAATCATTTCAGCAAGGTGAATTGCCCCCTCAAGGTTGGTATTAGGAAGAATTACCGCAAATTCTTCTCCTCCGTAACGAGCCACTAAATCTGCCGGACGCTTTAGTGTGCGATTGATGGCAAGAGCAATCTGCACTAGACAATTATCCCCTGCTTGATGCCCATAGTAATCGTTGTAGCATTTGAAAAAATCTACGTCACACAGAATTAAAGATAGAGGCTGTTGCTCCCGTGTCATGCGTTGCCACTCTTGGCGGAGATATTCGTCAAAGCTGCGGCGATTGGCAATATTAGTCAAGCTATCTAATGTGGCGAGGCTTTGTAGTTCTTGGTTTAATTTTTGCAAAGCCTCCGTTCGCTGTGCTATTTTCATTTCCAGGGTATGTGAATAGCTGTTTAGTTCTTCGTAGAGCAGCGCATTTTCAATCGAGATGGCAGCTTGGGCAGATAATACTTTTAAAACTGTCAACCTTGAGGAGGTAAAAGCGCCAGAAGTCAGATTATTTTCTAAATATAGGATACCGAGGAGCTTTCCTTGACTAATAATAGGATTACATAAGATAGATTTAGTTTGATTGGTTATTATATAAGAGTCAGTAGTAAATATACCCTCAGAAGTTGCATTATTTAAAACGATATTTTTCTGAGTTGTTTTGACATAATTAATCACAGTAATTGGTAAATGATCGCTAGTTTTGATCGCAATAGATTGCCGAACAGTAACTTCATCTTGACCTACTGTAGCTGACGCTTCTATCCTCATCTGGTCATTTCGCAATAAGATTAACAAGCCTTTTTCAGCTCCAGAATTTTCCAGGAGTATTTTCATCAACTTTTTGAGCAGTTTATCTAGTACTATTTCACTAGAAATGGCTTGTGAAGCTTTGAAGACTGAGAGCAAATCTAATTTGTCGCTCCTTTCTCGTATAACCTCGGTGGTTATTGAATCCACATCAATATCCTTGTATTTTTGAGCACTAAGTCTCGTCCAAATTTGTGGATATCTTGACTCCAAGTCTTTGACTTTAGCTATGGCACCCCAGCGCAGATAGCAATAGTAAGATTCGAGTAAATGGAATCTGCCCAGATTCTCTCGCTCTCTAGCTAAATGAAATTCTCCAGCTAGTTCATTGGCTAATGCTTCTTCCTGAATATATCCATTGTCTCTAGCTCCATTTATAGAGCGCTCGTAAAGAGCACTCGCTTTTTCATTTTGCCCCCAGACTCTAGCTTTCTCTGCCTCCACCAATTCGTATTTATGCCGATAATTCATGGGAGCATGCTGCGCCCAATATTTCATCCTTGTTTGGTTTTCTTCTACTTGTTGGAGGTATTGTTGTTGCTGGCTGTGTGTTTCCGTATCTGCCTGGCTATTGGCATTGGCGTATTCAGCCAAAAGAGCTAAGGAATAGTAAAAATTATATTGAACATAAATCATTTGTGCTCTAACAAAACCAGCATATTCTAAAGCTTTTTTCCCATTTTCTACAGCATAAAAATAATCTTTAAACAAATAACAGATTAAACATTTAGCACAATATATGTTAAACAGAACAATCACATTGTTAATTTCCTGACAGCGGGGAATAATTTGCTTTTCATTAAACATCTTTCCTAATAAGGAGCATTTTTCTGGGGAGCGAGAGAGCAAATTTAAGACTACTTGAGCGCAGATTTGAGTTAGATACAACTGGTGTTCTTGTTGAAATTTATCAACCATTTCAACGTAGTAAGCCTGTTGCTCAGCAACATATTCTAAATGTTTGCCTACATGAAATAGATGTTCGCAGTAGAAAATAACTCCATGACAGGCAAATTCTATATCCCCTACTTCCAGAGCGCTGGAAATTGACTGATGCAAGGGTTCTATGGTTTGCTTGGCATGCTCTTTCCAATGTTGGATATTAATGGCAATTACGATCGATAATTTAGCTTTAAACTCTTTGGGATTTAATTTATTCAAGAGTTTTAAAGCCACTTGACCGAGCTTATAGGCCAAATCTATATCTGGTATTAGATAACAGGCGATCGCGCCGTAATTGGCATATCCGTAAATACCTTCAGAGGAATTCCCATACTGACGAGATACCTCGACCAGAGTATAAAAAATTGGTAGCGCTATGGGATTATTGGCAAAACAAGCAGCAGTCTGGATAAGCAGTAGAATAGGCATAGCTGCTAGCTTATAGGGATCGGACATTTCGGGAAGCTCGGCTAAGGACTCAACATTTAGTTGTTGTGGTGGCGATTGAGACAGAGAAACTTCCAGGAGCTTAAGCGCTTTGATTCCGGTATCTATTGCTAGCTGAATCTGGTTTTGAGCCATAGCTAACTTGATTTTTAACTCGTATAACTTGGCGCGATCGAGCAGAGTTTGAGCTTGTTCGAGAGCGACATCACAAAGGTTTTCAGCTAGCTTAAAATTAATATTGAGGTATTGAGCATCCGATGCTTCCAGATAGATAGTAAAGGTTAAATCATACTGACGCTGCCAACTATCTGAACCGAGAAGTTCTAAAGCTAAATGCAAATAATTAACTGTCGATTCATAATCTGTAGCTGTCTTAGCTTTTTGTCCAGCTATCAGATTTAATTGCGCTAACTCTTCTTTTTCCTGTTGGGTAGCAAGTAAAGCAGTACCAAAATTGAGTTGGTTAACTAGAGCAAAGATATTATCTTTTCGCTCATCTGGAGTAGTATTTTGTAGCAGTAGCTGACCAATTTTGAGATGAGTTATCTTTTTTTCTGGCTCAGGGATGAGAGAATAGGCTGCTTGCTGTACTCGATCGTGCAAAAACTTGTAGTCTACGTTGATATCATGTATTTTAAAAGCCTCTGCTTCCGAATCTGAGAAGAGCAGGGGAACTTTATAGGTTTTGGATAAAGGTAAAATTAGACCAGACTGAAGGGCATCCCATAACTGCTGTGCGGTAACTAAATCCGATCGCTCATTAACAATCGCCAGAACGTTTAAGTTAAACTGGTTGCCTAGACAAGCTGCCAGTTTGAGAACTTTTTGGGTATCTGGCGGGAGTTTGCTAATATTTCTGGCAATTAGTTCCACTACGTTGCCATCGGCGATGCCAATTGCTTGAATTTCCTTAATATCCCACTGCCATGTATTGGTTGCTACCTGATAAAGTAAGAGCTTTTCTGCATACAAAGTTTTCAGCAGTTGGGTCGCGAAAAAGGGATTGCCTTGAGTTTTAGAGAATAACAGTTCTGCTAATACATCGAGCCTCTGTGTGTCTAAATTTCCTCTGAGAGTATCCGCTACTAATTCTCTGAGATTATCCTTTGACAAAGACCCAACTGTGATTTGATTGACCACAGTTTCAGTGGCTTGAATTTTTTGGAGACTCTGAATAAAAGAATGGGTGGGACTGACTTCGTTATCTCGATAGGCGTCAATTATTAATAGATATTGGCTCTGGTCATTAGTGATTAGTATTTCAATTAACTTGAGAGAGGCTGAATCTACCCACTGTAGATCGTCTAAAAAGATAACTAAAGGGTGTTCTGGCTGACAAAAAACACGAATAAATTGTTGAAATACTAGATAAAATCGGTTTTGAGCTTCAGATGCTCCCATTTTAGGCACTTCTGGTTGTTTCCCGATTATTAGTTCTACTTCAGGGAGCACGTCAATAATTACCTGACCGTTAGCACCGAGAGCTTTTAAAAGTTTTTGTCGCCACAGAGCAATCTGTTGAGGACTTTCTTTTAACAGTCTCAGAATCAATTCCCTAAAAGCCTGAATTAGACCAGCATAAGGAATATCTCGCTTAAATTGATCGAATTTTCCAGTAATAAAGAAACCCCGCGCTTTGACGATGGGTTTGTGAACTTCATTGACAATTGAAGTTTTGCCAATACCTGAGTAACCAGAAACGAGCATCATCTCAGTAGTTCCGTGACTGACTCGCTCAAAAGTATCCATCAGGGTTTGTATTTCCCTTTCCCTTCCGTAGAGTTTTTGCGGGATGAACAGTTGCAAGGAGCGATCGCGCTTTCCCAAGGCAAAATATTTAATTTTTCCACTTGTTTGCCATCTACTTAAACAGTTTTCCAGGTCAAATTTTAGTCCGGCAGCACTTTGGTATCTATCTTCAGCGTTTTTAGCTAACAGTTTCATCACAAGATCTGAAACAGCTTGAGGAACTTCTGCCACTTGCGCAGGTGATATAGGTTGTTTGGCAATATGAGAGTGAATCAAATCCATGAGATCGCTGCTAGTGAAAGGAAGTGTTCCGGTAAGCATTTCGTAGAAAGTAATCCCTAAAGAATAGAGATCGCTGCGGTAGTCAACTCGACGATTCATCCTTCCAGTTTGCTCTGGGGACATATAGGCGGGTGTGCCTTCGAGCCAGTCAGGTTGACTGAGAATCTGGTTGTCCACAGACAGGCACGAGGCAATGCTGAAGTTAGTAATCTTTACCTGGTTCGTTTCAGTGTTGATGATGATATTGCTCGGTTTAATATCTTTATGAATAATGGGTACTTGATGCAGTTCAATTAAAGTTTCTGCTAGAGTGCTTGCTATTGACAAAAACTCTCTTAGTTGAAGTCGAGTAGAAGCGAGTAATTGTTTGAGAGTCTGACCGCCAAAATCTTCTAAAATTAGAGCCCAACTATTTTGATATCTTTCTAGATTAAAGGCTTTAACAATTCCTTCACATTTAAGATTTTGGGTAAGGGTATATTCGTTTCTTAAGTAAGTAATGTCTTCGATTGTGGGATAATCTGTTTTAAGAACTTTAATCAGAACTGTTTTTTGTTGTTGATGTGCTTTCCCTAGGAAAACAAGCATTCTGGCATCTTCGTCAAATTGAGCTTCGATTTGGTACCCTGGAACAACGATCATTATTTTTCTTTATACTTTTTTAATAACTACCGATTCTGAAGAAAACACAAGTGTTTTCCACAAATTCATAACGTGGCGATCGCTACGTTGGCCGCTTCAAGCGGGACACGCTGGTTGAGACTAGGTGGCGTAGTCTTAGATGACGCTAACCTGAAGTTTAAACCGCAGGTTGGCTCTCTAGAGATATTGGTGCAAACTGTATATCAAACTACAAAATATCTTTGCTGGGTTACGACGCAGACAGGAAAACTACACTATAATTAACAAATTATGATCCGCGCCTAACCCACCCTACAATATATCTTTTATTATCACCACAGGTAGGGGAGAACCACGCCTAATAGGAGATAGCGCAACCATATCGAAAGATATAATTACCTTGAATAAAACAGCAAAAACCTGGGTTATTGGCTAATATAGTTAAGAATTCCGCCTTTGTCAAATATTAGAGCCAATTACCGACCAAAACCTAGGGTAAAGACTAAAATTACTAACTGTTAGTTGTCTTGAGAGGCTGAGCGATCGTAAGCCAGAATCTGAGTCTTGGGGTAAACTAGCATTCTAGAATTGGGAATCAAGATTCCTTAGGATTATCGTCAGAATCTTTGTTTCCGTATGCCGAATATGCAGGACTTCATCTAATCTATTAATTCCTTTTCTCTACTCCTTTGTCGCACAGTTCTGCGGCATTCGTGTAGGTAGTTAATCAGCTCGTCAGTAAGCCTCCCATACTGTTTCAAGCTGTTATAAAATGGGGAGAGTTTCACCACATCGATCTTTACGAGCAAAGCTTCTTCGGTTAGTTCTTCTTTTCCAATTAGTTTTGATAACAGCACTATCTCTTGTGGCAAGTGAATCACTCTGCTGTTTCTGTCTATTAGTTTTATCGCTCTGTTTCTCTGCTCTACCCTTCCTTGCCATCCGTAAGATTCTAGAAATACTTCAAACCACCATTTTCTGGCAATGGTTTGGCTTTTAAATCCCGATTTCGCCCAGATTGCTAATGCCTCAAGCAATTTACTCATATTTTTTGCTCAGTCAGTGTGAATACATCACAATATTGATTTTTCCACATCTAGAGCAACCTCAACAGCCCAATCAAAAATTTCTTCAGGTATGTTTAAATCTTCATCCAACAGCTAAAGAAATTAACCGAGTCCGTGTTGCTGTTGATAGTTAAGTTGATTCTAAAATCTAACAACTCTCTCCACTACAACAGGAAATTTTAACCTTGCTCGAAATCCTTGTAGAGATCTACATCTAGTTAAAAGGAGAATTTAATTTAGTTATTAAATTACTAAAACCGTTCATAAATTGACGATCGATGTAGTCTTTCCAAAGCCATAATAAGGGAGATTGCCAGCCAAAAAAACCCCAAGAGGCGATCGCGTTTCGATCGCCAGTCCCAATTAAACTCAAATATTGCTTCTGGGGAATATAGGCGATCGGTGGTTTTCCTCTTATAATTCGCCTTAAATTGACAAACAAAGGCTTACCCTGACGCACTGCGAAAACTCCAGCTTTCGGACGAGGATGATTTTGCATGGTAGCAATATCGCCAGCAGCAAATATATGGGGATGAGAAATAGACTGAAGCGTGTCGCTAACTAAAATAAACCCTTGAGAGTCGGTTGCTATTCCTGATGCTTCGATCCAGTTAGGTGCAGATGCTTGGGTTACCCAAAAGACGCGATCGCATTCCACTCTTAACCCTGACTCGCAGATAACTCTGTCGGGTAATACTTCAGTAACCCTTTCTGACAAATGTAATTCAATTCCCCGCTGCAGTAATATTGCTTGTATGCGTTGACTTACCCACTGATTATGATTTTCTAATAGTCTATTACCGCGATGGAACAGGTGAATTTTTAGCTTATCTGTGGGTTGTCGAGCATCTTTTAGTAGTTGATGCAGGCGATGTTGCGCGTTCAAAGCTAATTCTACGCCTCCCGCACCGCCACCAACTATAGCTAAACTGACTGGTTTTTCTGCATAATTACTAACTGTTTGAAGTAACTCATTCCAGTAACTTAAAAACTTGGGTACGGGTTTAACCGGAATTGCATATTTACTAGCACCTGGAACAGAAATTGTTGCTGGAGTGCTACCAATATCAATAGATAAGTAATCAAAAGCTATAGGGTGATTTTTTGCGCAGAGTACTTTATTGTTAGCTAAGTCTAAACCAATTGCTCGATCGAGGTATAGTTCGGCTTTGGCAAAACTAGCAAGGTGGCGTAAGTCTATGTGAGTTTCGTCGTAACTATAGAAACCAGCAATGTGACCTGGTAGCATTCCCGAATACGGAGTTTTAATCGTATCGGTAATCAGGGTGAGGCGGACTTCTGATAAGGGTTTAATCGCCAACAATTTGAGGACGATCGCGTGAGAGTGACCGCCACCAATTAGTACTAAATTTTTCATGATTATTTTTCTTATATCTCTACTACTTTTAGCTCTAAATGTTTTCTCTCATCCAATTTTTAAAGGCCGCGATCGCTTTGCTTCTACCAATAGTTTTACTCTGCTTAACGCACATATCGATCGATTCAATAATTGGAATACCTGGAAAATTTGGGCTAACTTTAGACTGAATATATTGGTCCTCTCTTAACAAGTTAATTTCTAAACCTTTCCGAGTATATCTCCAAAGTTCGGGGACTCCTAAGATTCGATAGTTATCCAACTTACTGCGAGAGGTAATATCAATTTCTATTGCTAAATCTGGGGGAGGATCTGTACTTAAGTCTAGCCTGTCTTTACCAATAACAGCCGCTTGATGCTGGATGTAAAAACAGGCATCAGGTTCTACTGCTTGATTCATTTTTTCATTTTTGAATGTAGTTGAACCTAAAGGCTCAAAATCAATTTGTAGTACTTCTAAGAGTAACTGAACCATATACCCAATAATTTCT
>JBFRWL010000216.1:0-3154 GCA_051439565.1 Prochloraceae cyanobacterium | reverse complement strand
GCATCCACCTCCTCAATGGGCGGCTGTACCTAAGCCTGTCTTGGGGAAAGATGCCCCTACTGTCGCTTCACTGTATTCAGGTGGAGGACTCTGGGAAGTAGGCGCAATGATGGCTGGATTTCGCCCTGTATGGGCAATCGAATTCGACCCTAATAACCCCACTATCAGTAGAAAAATCGCTGAGCAGTATGAGCGAAACTTTGGCGGTCACGTAATTCGTAGAACCGTCCAAGATGTAGCTTCAGAAGGCTTTGGCTTTTTGGAATCTCCCACGCTCCTTCATGCTTCCCCAAGCTGTAAAAGCTTCAGCTATAGCAACATAGGTGCTTCTGAGACATCCGAGGATATTAGTGGGGCTGAAGCAGTGGTTAAGGCGATCGCTCAATTACTGCCGCCAATATTTACGTTAGAGAACGTTCCTGCATATCGCCGCAGCAAAAGCTGGCAATTGATTCAGGATGCTCTGCACAGCAATGGATATTTCTTTACTGCTGATGTAGTCAATGCCGTTGATTATGGCGTTGCTCAGAGTCGTAAGAGATTGATTGTTCGCGCTATTCGAGGTCAAATGCCACCTTCCTTGCCTCCAGGGGAGAAGCAAAAAATGGGTTGGTATGAGGCGATCGCTGATCTTATCCCTTCTTTGCCCGAAAGTGATCTAGCAGCATGGCAGTGGCAAAGGATAGAGAAGCAGAATTTTAAATTTGAACCTGACAAAGCTTATTTAATCGAACGAGCTGGTGCGAGGGGCGATCGTTTACTAATACGCACTGGTGATGAGCCTAGTTGGACTATCAAAGCGGGTATTGCCACCGATGGATAAGGTGGCAATCGGAAAGACCCAATTAATGCCTGGGTTAATGGAAAAATTTACCGACTCACTCCGAGGTGCTTAGCAAGACTTCAGAGTGTCCCTGATTGGTATCAACTGGAGTTTAGACTATGCCAAACTAAACGGTTTAGTTTGATGATAGGGGCGCAGGAAAATTTGACTCAGCTTGTAAAAAAAAGCTCAGAACGATAGTAATAGTTGAAATAGTTATTTTAAGCGGCTTCTTTTTCCGATTTTTTCTCTTTTTTCTTTCGAGTTACTGTTTTTTTGACCACTGGACAACGGGGTTTTTTATTCCTTTTTTTTCCTTTTTCCCAACCAGGAGACTTTCCGCGAGGTTTTGGCGATTTAGCCGGAGTACCTATCGTGGCCAAAACTCCAGCTACGCTCTGGGCAACCCTTCCAGGGGTTAACTTCTCTTTGGATTGAGGTTTTTGCCAAGGAAGCGGATTATCTTCTATAATCTCACGAGCCAACCATAATTGCCAGGTTAAAATAGTCATCAAATCACTCCATCGCTGCCCCTTTTGTGTAGTTCCCAATTTAGCTTTTGTCCAATGTAATCTTTGTTTGACGAATCGGTTCCAATGTTCAATGGCAAAGCGTCTTAAATACAACTCCCACAGTGATTTTAAAGAAATTTTTTCCGCCCCAATCCAAGCTAACCACATCGGCTTCGCCGCCTTTTTAGAAAGTCCTTTTCCTTGCCGTTGAACCAGTATAATTTCCATCGGATGGTCAGCGGATTGATAAAAATGAAACTTACTCCATCTTGAAATTTTTATTTGTCCCCATGTTGGCTCATTAATTGTGATTGATTCAACAGGAATACTCCACGTTGTTGAGTCAGATAACTTCATTTTATGACCGTGTTTATGAGGTCTTCCTATTCCTTGATAGTCGGGAGGCATACCATAAACACAACGATTGGGGCGTAAACGCATTAATTTATCTGCATTAATATCTGCTGTCAATTTGACGAATTTAGCGCAGGCATACTCACTATCCCATAAACTTATCGGTCTTTCAAAAAGATGTCGGCACACGATTCGTAATTGAAAAGCGGCTTTAGTAATTGGCGTTTCAAAGGAAGTAATTCTTTCATGTCGTAATGGTAACGCCCAACTGCCTTTATCTTCAGGTATCCAAGAAAGAGTACTGTAACCATGCCCCAAAGTAATCGGTTTTCCTGAAATGACTTTCGCCCCATGCTGATAGGTTCGATCTTGAAGAGTGGGAGCTTCGGTTCGAGGCCAAGGTGTATGATCTCCTGCTATGATTGGCCGTTGATTTGTGGGGATTTCTCTCAGATAGAGTTTCATTAATTTGTGCCGATTGGGGCGACAATCATCGAGCGCTTCATATAAACTTGGCCACTTTCGACGAAAAACTGGGGAGAGTGATAATTCGGCGAAAGAATAGACGCTTCGGGTTAACAGTACCGCATCCATCAACTCAAAAGTAGCATCTTTGGCTCGTCCTAGCAGTTGATAGGCTTTGTTTCTAAAATGTTGTAATTTTTGGACAGATTGACTCTTGATTCTTGATAAGTAACTATTTCTATCTCATTCTGTCGTCCTTTTGCCTACTTCCGTTTATGTGTTGCTCACTTAAAAAATTCCCTCAGCCCTAGCGTCAAACTAAACCGTTTAGTTTGACGCTGGGGGGAGTTAGTCTAAACTCCAGCTCTAATCAATGTCCACATTAAAGAGTTGCTTAAGAACCCAGAAGCAACTTATACCGCTGATTCACCACTAATTAAAAAAATCATTGCCGCTTGCAACCATCCCGACGTTATACAAGTCCTGGGGCGTAGACCAGGGAAAGATGCAATTAAGTTTGTGGGTTCTCTTCTCAGAGCGATCGGGCTAGATTGGAAATCCCGCCAGATTAAGATACCCAAGGTGAAAAATTATCGGGTCTATTGTCTCGACCCAAGCAAGCTAAATTTTGTAGAGCGAAAAGCGATTCTTGAAGCGATCGAAAAAAAATGGAGTAAGTATCTCGATGAAAATTGGCAGTCTCCACAGTGGGTTTTTGAGCCGGAAAATGAGTCGAAAATGACCGAAGTTGAAGAATCGGCTGAAAGTAAGACTATACAAGGGCTAGACCAGGTAGCACTTTGTCCCAAAAACTATATATATATAAATAGCCAAAGTGCTACCGAGAAAAATAACGATTTGATTGCCACTTGTCTTGAGACGAGCCAAGGTAATTTCGATCGCGATCGAGCTTTAAGAGTGGATTGGCTGTGTGAGGAAAACGTCAATGATTTAGCCACGAGGTTAACGGAAACAGAAATTAGTGATGAAGAGTTGAGGC
>JBFRWL010000215.1:0-4592 GCA_051439565.1 Prochloraceae cyanobacterium | reverse complement strand
AGGAGGACGGATATTGCTAAATCGACCGCCACCGTTAAGCCAGTTCCCCCATTGTTGAGCAAAGGATTTCTCTTTATCAGCAGAGTCGAGCAGTTGAGCTTCTTGCTCTTTTACGAGAGCCGAAAGTGCTGCTAAACGAGATTCAACTGTGAGATAATTTTTAGTTGGAGCGGGTTGATTTAACTTTGCCTTTGCTTGAGAAGGGTTGAGGGCAGAAAGCGCAAGCAAAAAACCAATAATCCCTGTTTTGGTCGTGATTGTCAAGATTTCTCCTCTCCGTAACTTATAAAGCAGGCTTCACTTAACATTTAAACACGATCTATTCTTGCTCAAAAATAAATAGTGTGAAAAGCCTCGCCCTGAAAGGACGAGGCTTGTGATTGATCGCCTATCCTACTTTTTGCTCGATATATTTCTACTTCTAGTGGTGGAAACGAATTCCTAAAAAAACATCGTATAGAAAACTCCAAAAATTTTTGCGCTCCAGTAACCCTAGAGATTGATCGCAGCCTTTAGCATCTAAAAGTGGTTTAGTAGCGTAGTAAGCTGGTTGATATTTATACCAAGGTATAGAGGGCCACAAATGGTGAACTAAATGATAATTTTGTCCCAAAATCAGGAGGTTGAGAATTTTACCGGGATAAACTCTCGCATTTTTCCAGCGATCGCGCTCTTGAAAGGGACGATGGGGTAAATAATCAAAAAATAGTCCTAGTGCCATTCCCACCACTAAAGCTGGTACAAACCAAAAATTCATTAAATAATCGATAAATCCATACTGAAAACCAAGAAAAACTACAGTGACCAAAAACAATCGGCTGAGAAACCATTCGAGTAACTCATACTTTTGCCACAAGCGTCGTTTGAAGAAAAAGATCTCGTGGTAAAAGAAGCGAGCTGCAATAAGCCACAGAGGACCTCCAGTAGAGACAAAATGCTCTGGGTCATTTTCTGGATCGTTAACGTTAGCGTGGTGCTGTAAGTGTACTCGGGTAAATACCGGGAAGGTAAATCCCAGCATCAACGCGCTCCCATGTCCGAGAATGGCATTAATGATCCGGTTGCGATGACCACTATTGTGAGAAGCATCGTGAATTACTGTACCGGATAAGTGCAGTGCCAGAACACTCAGACAAAAGCAGCACCAATCTAGCCAACCCCAAAGAAAATGACCGCAAGCTGAGAGGACAATTAAAGTCATGGCGCTTACAAACATGATTACGTTCAGATTGAAGCCACCATGAGGCTTGAGTAATTCTTTGGGAATTGTCAGCGTCGTTTCAGCCGACTGCATCGCTATCTTTGCTCCTTATATATACGTTCCTTGCGTAGTTTACATTACAAATACTGATTAATAAAGATTTGTAACAGTATTTTCCCTGGTTAAAACTCAAAACTTGATTTTTAGCGTCAATTTTCCAGGGCTACTGCTTCCGAAAGCCGGGATAGTCCATATGCTTCCAATTTTTGCCCTAACCCTTCTAGAATGCGGCGTATCATCCAAGGACCTTCATAGACCCAGCCAGTGTATACTTGCAGTAGAGTTGCACCAGCAGTTATTTTTTCCCAGGCATCCTCAGCCGTAAAAATACCGCCAACACCAATAATTGGTAGCTGTCCCTGAGTTTGCTGCCAGATAAAGCGAATTATTTCAGTAGAACGTTGTTTTAAAGGCGCGCCGCTAATGCCTCCTGGTTCCTCTTGAACCGGTTTTCCGGTACGTTTAATTATTTGGGTTGTTAAACCATCTCGTCGAATGGTGGTATTGGTAGCAATAATGCCAGCAAGGTTATGGGTTTTAGCTAAATCGAGGATGGAGGCGATCGCTTCCCATTCCAGATCTGGAGAAATCTTGACTAGAATCGGTTTAGAACTCTCATTTTCTGCTTGTAAGGTGGCTAAAATAGGTTCGAGTTGTTCCCCAGCTTGTAGCGATCGCAAACCAGGAGTATTGGGAGAGCTAACATTAACCACAAAATAATCAGCCCAATCTTTTAATAGCTGAAAACTCTCCACGTAGTCTTCAACTGCTTCTTCTAGGGGAGTTACTTTTGATTTACAAAGATTAATCCCGATCGGGATTGTGCGGGGTTGTCTTTGCCAAGCAGACTGTAAAGTTTTAGCTATCACTGCTGCACCCAGATTATTTGCTCCCATGCGATTTAAGGCGGCGCGATCCAATGGCAAGCGAAACAAGCGAGGACGAGGATTTCCTACTTGTGCCTTAAGGGTAACAGCACCTAATTCCGCAAAACCAAAACCAAAACTAGCCCAGATTCCCGCACCCAACCCATCTTTATCAAATCCTGCTGCTAAACCCACAGGATTGGGAAAATCTAGCCCCCACAAGTGCTGTTCCAGTCGAGTATCCTGCCAACAGAAAGATTGCTGTAACTGTTTCTCTATTCTGTATCCCCAAGGAGTATTTCTCGAACGTTCCAGCCAGCTTAAAGTTTTGAGTAGCTGTTTGTGGGTTGTTTCTGGATCTCCCTTCAAGGTAGAGAACAAAATCGGGTATATGGGTCGAGCAAATTTAAACATATATAGCAGTACTAGCTGATTGTTGATTGTTCTGACCTCTGAACTTACCTCCTTACCTTATCTGGTAAAGGTCTGCCTTTAGTGCTAGGTCCAATCGGATAAGTTTGATAGGGATAAGGAATGTACTGAACAGAGGGACGACCTCCTTGAGGTTGAGGATATAAATCCATCAGTTGGTATATTGATGTTGGCAGAGCAATAGTGATTGGCAGACCCAGGTTTATAGCTTCCTCAAAGGGAATGGGACAGTCATGGGTAATTTTGCCAGTGGTGAGGGCATCTATAATTTTGTCAATATTTTCTGGGGAAATCTTTTGTTGGGGTACATTATCTTCCAGTAGGGTTCGCACGAAGCGCTGTACCTGATTTACAGCTTTGCGTGCCAAATCTGCCATCATCAAAGTCTGATCGTCAATATTTTCAATTGGCTTTTTCTCAACAACGGAAAGAATACTAGCTGCTGCCATATTACCCAATTGAGGATCGACTGGTCCCAAGACTGCATTCGCATCCACGATAATTTCATCGGCGGCTAAGGCTAGCATAGTTCCGCCACTCATGGCATAGTGAGGCACCAATACAGTTACTTTAGAAGGATGGCGAATTAAAGCTCTGGCAATTTGTTCTGTAGCTAGTACTAATCCTCCTGGAGTATGCAAAATTAGATCGATCGCTATGTCTGGGGGAGTAAGCCGAATGGCCCTCAGTACTTGTTCGGAATCTTCAATGGAGATATAGCGAGATAAAGGTATTCCTAAAAAACTGACTGATTCTTGACGGTGAATTAGTAAGATTACTCGACTGTTACGTTTTTGTTCCAGTTCTTGTATGGCTTGAACCCTTTGAAATTCTATCTGACGGCGTTGGAATACGGTCTGTAAAGACGAGATGAGTAAAAAGATTAAGAATAGATCCAAAAAGATAAGGTGCATCGCTGACTAATCAAGAGTTGATATTTCTATTTTTCATTGTTTCAGCTTTGAAGAAATATGCACTTAAATTTCAGCTTTAGATTGGCTTTAGGGAAAATTTAACTCAACTATTAAATTATTCTAAAGAAATCTCTAAACAGAACAGAACAACCTATTGTATATGGGGTAGGTAATTCTTTCTTGATAAACTGAGTATTCAACCGCAAATCATATGACAAGTGCCAATGGAAGGATTGCCGATTCCAATTAACTGGTATTTTCTCTTAGTTACAACAAGTTATCATCTAATTGCGACTTGGTTTGAGAATCAAAGGCATCGTCCACCAGGTCAATTAATTGATCTTGGGGGTTATCATTTGCATTTATACTCAAAAGGTGAAGGAAACCCCACCGTTGTCATTGACCATAGTCTAGGGGGAATTGATGGTTATTTCCTCATCGAAGAAATAGCTAAAATTACCCGAGTTTGTCTTTACGATCGAGCTGGATATGGTTGGAGTCAGATGAGTCGATCGCCCCGTTGCAGCTCAGAGATTGTCCGAGAATTAGATACCCTCTTGAGTCGAGCAGGAATCGAACCACCTTATCTGTTAGTGGGTAACTCCTTCGGCAGTTATAATGTCCGTCTTTATGCTCATTATTTTCCCGAAAAAGTAATAGGAATTGTGCTGACAGATGGACTTCACGAAGGAGGTATGTTAAACATGTCGCTCCAGTTGAGGCTACTTAAATTATTTTTTATGTCTGGATTTGTGATGTCAACCATTGGCTCGATTTTTGGCTTGGTCAGGTTGTTAGGAACCATCGGGGTGTTTGAAATGATAAAAAGAGAGCTTCGTCAATTTCCGACTCAAACAAGACAGATAGTTAAACGCTCTTTTTACCGTCCTCAACACTGGCTAACAATGTGGCGGGAAATGTGGAATTTAGAGCTCAGTAGTCGTCAAGTTAGTCAGGCAGATAATTTAGGAGATATTCCGCTTGTCAGTATTCAAGCAAGAACTTTTTTTAAGCGCTCAATAGGGAATTTCTATGCCCCAGTTAAAGCCGCCAATCAACTGCGGGAGGAAATGCACCCTGAACTGCTCAAACTGTCAAGCAATTCTCAACAAATGCTAG
>JBFRWL010000214.1:0-10483 GCA_051439565.1 Prochloraceae cyanobacterium | reverse complement strand
CTATTGATCGATCGCAGTTACTGTCCAGCCCCAAAGTGGCAGCAGGTAGTACAAGATTATACAAAATTTTATCGCCAGCATCAGCAGCAGCGCTTAAAGCTAGAAAAAGTAGTTTTATTCAGCGATCTCAGTGAAGACGTTCTCTCCACTCCCCCTACCCCTAAAGAATTAGGAGATTTACGCACTTATGGACGCTCCAATCTTCAGCGTCAGGTTAAGTTAAAACAAGCCCATCCCCAAGCTAAAGTTCTGGGCTGTCCTCAGTAGACCAGTAAAGAGTTTTGAATTAAACCCGCTTAAACGAACAGATCTAGGGGTAAATGACCATAGGTTCCAGCGATCGCCTCATCTTCAGCTTGACAAGAAATCAACATACCTCGATATTCTCCGCTATATGAATCGAGAAAATGAGACATCTTTTGAGTACTAAATTTAATATAAACTGGCTCTTCACTAGCAGGTATTGAAGCTGAGTCAAAATCGGCTTCGTAACCCAAAGCTTTTAAATAACTCGCTAAAGCAGCAAACCCAACTTTAGCATTATCAGCACAAACTCCTAAATTTTCCCATTCCGATAAGCTAGTAATTAAAATTACAGCCTGTTGTAATTGTTCTTGTTCTGCTTGTGATGAAGGAGTTTTTATCTGAGTGCAGCTATATTCCCTGAGAATTTTTAGTGCTTCCTCAACAGTGAGATTAGTTTCTTTTTCTGTAGACATAAATTTAGTCAATTATTCTTGGGCATATTTTGGACTTAATTTTTGTTTAAGTCCAGCTAACACCTATTTCTGAGGATCCTGTTGAGAGTTTTGCAAGACTTCTGTCCATTGCTTAGCTAAGGTAATTAAATCCGAAGGCATCATAATTAGGGTAGTGGTGTTATTCTCAGCACCAATTTCCGTCAGCATTTGCAACCTGCGCAACTCTAACGCCGCAGGGTTCTGGACAATATTTTGCGATGCTTCTGCTAACTTGAGCGAGGCTTCCTGTTCTGCTGAAGCTTTAATTAAACGAGCGCGTTTTTCCCGCACTGCTTCTGCTTCCTTAGCCATCGCTCGTTGCATAGCCAGGGGAATTTCTACATCTTTCATCTCCACTCTTTCAATATCTACACCCCAAGGCTCAGTGATTTCATCGACAATTTCTTGAACCTTGTAGTTAATCTTGTCGCGGTTTTGCAGGATATCGTCGAGAATATTTTGCCCGACTACGTTGCGTAAAGTGGTCATGGCAGCTTGATAGACTGCCATTTGGTAGTTCTCAACCTTGTTAATCGCTCTAGAAGGCTCAATAATGCGGTAGTAGAGAACGGCATTGACTTTAATAGTAACGCTATCAGCCGTAACTGCTTCTTGAGGCATAATATCCACAGTTTTGGTGCGGACATCGACCTGAGTTTTTTGATCTATTAGGGGTACAATCCAGTACATTCCTGGCCCTTTGGTTTGTTTGTATCTACCGAGTCGGAAGATCACTCCCCGTTCGTATTCTCGATCGATTTTGATGCCACTAAGCCCCGCGATCGTGACTACAGCCAAAAAAGCGCCTAGAATAGTTTCCATGTTTCCAAACTACTTTTATCATGACTCTATTCTAGGTTTATTAGCGATGATTGGTCATTGCTAATAACCAACAACCAATCAAAAATTAACTTAATCCCTCTACAACTGGATGGAAATAAAACGCCAGTGCCAATACCGTATAAGTCGCCAGCAGCAATCCTCCCTCTAGCCAATTTGACCGACCGTCAGAACTAATAGAGTTGGCAATCAATACCGATACTGCCACTGCTACTAATTCAAAGGCATTGAAGTTGAGATCCATTGGTTGACCAGTTATCCAACCAGCAATTACTAATACTGGGGCAACAAACAAAGCAATTTGCATACTAGAACCTACCGCTACTGATAAAGAAAGATCCATCTTATCCTTGATCGCTACGGTCACTGCTGTAGCGTGTTCGGCAGCATTACCGATAATTGGTAAAAGAATCACCCCGGTAAATAGTGCGGTTAGTCCTAAGTTAGAAGTAGCTTCTTCTAGGGAATCTACTAATAGTTCTGACTCTATTGCTACTCCAAGAGTAACTAACAGTAATACTCCTGTCCAAAGCCATAGATTTGGTTGATGTTCGCCTTCTGATTTAGTTTCGCCATTCTCTGGTTGAGAACCTGTTTCTGATTCTATGACACTTATATCGTAGAGATAGGCGTGAGTTTTCATCGAAAATAGCAAAGTTAGCGCATATACAAAAATTAATACCACCGCTACTGCCACAGAGAGCTGTTGTAGAGTAGTTTGGCCAATACCAGTTGAGCTATATTCCACCGCAGTAGGTACGAGAAGAGCAACAACTGCCAGATTCATTGAGGAAGCATTCAAACGCGCGGCAGTAGGTTGAAACTTTTGTTCTTTGTAGCGCAATCCTCCCAAGAGCATGGCAAAACCCATCACCAGCAGTAAGTTACCGATAATCGAGCCAGTAATCGTGGCTTTGACTACCTCAATCAACCCTTTCTTAAGGGCAATCAGGGCAAGAATTAGTTCTGTGGCATTGCCGAAAGTAGCGTTTAAGAGTCCTCCTACATTGGGACCGAGAACTACAGCTATTTCTTCTGTCGCAGTGCCCATGAACGCGGCTAAGGGAACAATTGCTAAAGCGGAAGTAATGAAAACTACTGTTGGTCCCCAGTCTAGAAAGTAAGCCGCAATGGAAATAGGGATAAATATCAACAAAAGGAAAAAAAACGTGTTTTTGTTGAGCATCTAGATTTTCCGTGGATCTCAAAGTTATGCAAGTCCGCCTCTAGGATAAGTTAGTATCAGTCTAATTGCCAGATAGCAGGGTTTGGCAGCCGCAACTAAATATTAAAAAAGTAAAACTTAAAATTATATAAATATAAGCTTTTATATGTAAATTTTGATAATTATGAACAAGCTGTTAAATTAATCGAATAACGCCTCAATTTAGCTTATAGTTGGGCTGTGATTACCTAATTTTTCGATTTGTTTAAGCTTACAATTGTGTAATTTAGATGTAATAGCTCACAGGTATTAATAATCAGGGCGATCGCATTCATAGATAGCTGGGCTAGAAAAGCAAGGTTAAAATTCCCTAGAAAATGGGGAAATTAAAACTAAAGACTTCAAAAAAATTGGTGTTACGATGACTTATACTACTCAGAGTGCTTCGGGGCAATCTGCAAATGCTCCTGAGGTTAAAATCGATCCTCTAAAAACTGCAGCAGGTGTATACGTAACAGTTCACGGTCACTTCTATCAACCGCCACGAGAAAACCCCTATCTCGATACTATTGAACGTCAACCTAGCGCCCATCCCTTCCACGACTGGAATGAGCGGATTCACTACGAATGTTATCGTCCCAATGCCTTTGCTAGAGTCTTAAATGAAGATGGTCAAGTAATTGCAATCGTCAATAATTTTGATTATTTAAGTTTTAACATCGGCTCCACCTTAATGTCCTGGTTAGAAAACTATGACATCGAAGTGTATCAGCGCATAATTGAAGCAGATCGTAAAAGCTGCCAGCGCCTCAACGGTCACGGGAATGCGATCGCGCAGGTCTACAACCACATTATCTTACCCCTAGCCAACGAACGGGATAAATACACGCAAATTCGCTGGGGTAAAGAAGATTTTCGCTCCCGTTTCGGACGCGATCCCGAAGGGATGTGGTTGGCAGAAACAGCAGTAGATTATCCTACTCTAGAAGCCCTCATCGCTGAGGGAATTCGCTTCATTATCCTGGCACCTTCTCAAGCAGAACGCTGTCGACCCTTGGCCACAGAAGAAGATCCCGATCCCGAATGGCACGAAGTAGGCGGTTCTCAAATCGATCCTACCCGCCCCTATCGCTGTTTCGTCAACGATCGAGACTACATCGATATCTTTTTCTACGATGGTCCTATCTCCCGCGATATGGGCTTTAATGATGTCCTAGAGAGTACGGATCACTTTATTGGCAGAATCGGACAAGCAGTTAGAGGCGATCGCCGTCAAGCACAGTTAATTAACGTCGCTACAGACGGGGAAACCTTCGGTCATCACAAAGGCGGAACCGAAAAATGTATTGCTTATGCTTGTAGCAATGAGTTTCCCAAACGCGGCTGGACAGTAACTAATTTTGCCCATTACCTCAGTCTGAACCCTCCTACCTGGGAAGTAGTACTCAAACCCGTAACCGCTTGGAGTTGCAGCCACGGAGTCGATCGCTGGCAAGATGACTGCGGTTGCGGCGGCGGCGGAGTATGGCATCAGAAGTGGCGACGACCACTCAGAGATACTCTCGACTGGCTGCGGGACGAATTAATAGAAATCTACCAAGAGACTGGTTCTAAGTTTTTCCGGGATCCTTGGTTAGCTAGAGATGAATATATTCAAGTAATTCGCGATCGCTGTGCAGATAAAGTTGATCGGTTTCTCAGTCGCCATCAGTGTTGTCAACTTACTCCCGCCGAACAAGTAGATGCTTTGCGTCTGCTGGAAATGCAGCGTCATTCCCTACTCATGTATACTAGTTGCGGCTGGTTTTTTGAGGAAATTTCCCGTCCTGAGGGAGTACAAATTCTGCGCTACGCCGCCCGTGCTTTAGAATTGGCTGGAGATGTAGCTGGGGTTCAACTCGAACAAGAATTTATTAGTCGTCTTGCTGCAGCACCAAGCAATGTTGAAACTTTTGGCGATGGAGCGGAAGTATATCGTCAATTAGTGGTATCGTCGCAAATTGGGTTTGAACAAGTAGCCGCGCACTATGCCATTAGTTCTCTGTTTAACAATTATCCCCAGCAACAGCGAGTTTACTGCTACGATGCGGTTCAGTTAGATTACCAGAAGCAAAGAATGGGGTCGTTGACCTTAGCTGTAGGACAAGTACGCCTCGTTTCCGAGATTACCTGGGAAAGCACTCATTTTGTCTTTGCCGTTTTGCATTTAGGAGGATGGGATTTCCACTGTTGCATTCAACCATTTTCCGGTCGTCGTGCCTACACTCAACTCAAAGATAAGTTGTTTGATGCTCTCAACCAAGCAAGTGCAATACAGACAATTTTAGCGATGAGTCAGTTGTTCGGCGATCGCTCCTTTAGTTTGCAGCATCTATTTGCTGAAGAACGACACAGGATAATGCAGCAGCTAACAGAAAAGACCAAACTACGCTTAGATCAGCTATATACTCAGGTTTACAGAGATAATTACGGCATTTTAGTCGCCTTCCAACGAGATGAATTGCCCGTTCCCCAAGAGTTACAAGTGGCGGCGGAAGTAGCTTTGTCTCACCGCTGTTTGACAGCAATTCGTTCTCTGGAGAAAGCAGTTGATCGGCCCCAAGAGATAGAAAATCATTTAACAGAATTAGTAGCGATCGCTGCTGAAGCTAATCAGCTGCGCTGTCAGTTAAAAATCCCAGAAGCCAAAATAACCCTAGAACAACTTATCTTGCGCTGGCTGTGGCAAATTTTACACGATGGCGATCCAGCTACCTTAGAAGAGGATCTAGAGAGGTTAGAGAAGGCGATCGATGTGGGCGAACAGTTGCATTTAGGTTTGTGCTTAGCTAAGGCACAGGAACTCTATTGTCGTTGTCTCTATACTCAAATCATTCCCAATTGTTTCGAGGTTAATGGTAAAGAGAAAGCTTGCCGTTGGGATGTCTCTCAAATGCGTCCTCTATTAAAGTTGGGGCAAAAGTTGGCTGTAGAGGTTAGCAATTGGTTGAATTAGTTGGTATAGCTAACTAAGTCTTATATTCTTGCCTCCAGCTTGATTTTCAACAACATCAAGCATGATACTCCTTCTAAATTTTTAGTTTAGGAGGAGTATATTTAGTAAATATCGATCTAGTGAGTTTATTACGGTTTTCTGTTAAGCACCTCATTGCGATGCTCGATAGAACCAGCTACCGCTAAAGCTTCTTCGATTAGAGCTGGAGAAATTTCTAGCTCTTTAAGAGTTTCAACTAAGTCTTCTACAAAGGCATTGAAGTGTTCTTCACTTAATCCTCTCTCTTGAACTAGCCTCTGATGCACCTCTCTCATGGTGGGAGCGCGATAACGCTCAGAACCTTCAAAGGCGTAAGTAAGGAAGTCTAGTTGGTGAATTTTCTGCTTGAACATATCCACTTCATCGAAGAAGTGCTTGATTCTGTCATCGTTTAAAACTCGCTGGTAAAATTTTTCGACGACTAGCTTGACAGTCTTTTCGCCTCCCAACTTCTCATATAAGGTAGACATTATTTGATTTCCAATACAATATTGCAGCAGCAGAGATTTACAAAAGTTGCTAAATTTATAGCATGGCAAACTCAAAGCTAAAAAAACTGGCAACCTATCTGCGTCCCTACCGCCAACAGATTTTATTAGGTACGATTGCTTTATTAATTGTTAACGTCCTCAGTGTTTCTATTCCCCAATTAATTAGGGCTAATATTGACAAACTACAGCAAGCTTTTAGCTTTGAGCAAGTATGGCGTTACGTGCTGCTGCTGTTGGTACTTGCCTCCCTGATGTGGGTAATTAGGATGGTGTCTCGCGTCTTATTGTTTGGAATAGGACGACAGGTAGAATTCGACCTCAAACAAGGTATTTTTCAACATCTGCTGACTTTAGAATCCTCTTATTTTGCTACCAAAAATTCTGGAGATTTAATTAACCGAGCAACCAGCGATGTAGATAATATGCGTCGTCTGCTGGGTTTTGCCCTATTGAGCTTGGTAAATACGACCTTTGCCTATGCCTTAACACTACCTTTTATGCTAGCCATTAACCCATCACTGAGCTTAATGGCGCTCTCTGTTTACCCACTGATGTTAATAGTAGTGCAGTTATCTAGCGTTAAACTACAAAATCAGCAGCGTCAAGTACAGGAGAAACTGTCGGAACTCAGCCAATTGATTCAAGAAGATGTCAGCGGCATGGCTTTGATTAAAATTTATGCTCAGGAAGAAAGTGAGCGCCGCGTCTTCGCTGAGAAAAATAAACAGTTATTGGCAGCAAATCTGAAGTTGGCAAGAATCCGCAATCTACTATTTCCCATGATTGAGGGCATATCTTATGTTAGTTTGCTGATCCTGCTATGGTTGGGTTCAGCAGCAATTCAAAGAGGCGAGATTAGTATCGGTGATTTCGTCGCTCTAACTATTTATATCGAGCGTTTAGTCTTCCCCACGGCTTTGTTAGGATTCACGATCACTACCTATCAACGGGGAGAAGTGAGTATCGATCGCATTGAAGCTATTCTCAGCGTCCAACCCAAAATCAAAGATACTACTGAGGCGATCGCCTTACCCCTAGAAGAAGTTAGAGGAGAAATAACTGCTCGCAATCTCACCTATATTTATCCAGGAGCAAAAGCGCCAGCGCTTAACAAGCTTAACTTTAAGATTAAATCTGGTGAAGTAGTTGCTATTGTTGGTCCCATTGGTGCGGGTAAATCAACTCTTTCCCATGCCATCCCTCGCCTCTTAGATCTTGAAGAAGGGCAGTTATTTTTAGATGGTTGCGATATTACCAAATTACATTTGTCAGACTTGCGCCAAGCTATCGCCTGCGTGCCGCAAGATAGTTTTCTGTTCAGCACTACGATTAAAAATAATATCCGCTACGGCGATCCTCTAAGAGAACAACCAGATATTGAATATGTTGCCAAGCAAGCGCAAATTGACTCAGAAATTCTTAACTTTCCTTACCAGTACGAAACTCTTGTCGGAGAAAGAGGAATTACTCTTTCTGGAGGACAACGTCAGCGTATTTCTCTAGCGAGAGCATTGTTGAATGATGCACCTGTTTTAATTCTCGATGACGCTCTTTCTAGCGTAGACAATCAAACTGCTACCGAGATTTTAAATAATCTTTCCACACAACAAGGAAAGACTGTACTTTTTATCTCTCATCAGTTATCTGCTGCTGCTACTGCTGACAGAATCTTAGTTATGGATAAGGGAGAAATTATTCAAAGCGGCACTCATGAAGAACTTTTAGCAAAACCTGGTTTATATCACTCTCTTTGGCAAGAGCATCTGTTAGAAGAAGTTTTGCACTCTTGATTGACTGTTCCCTGTTCCCTTTCCTAACCGAAGTGTAGCAACCTTAAACGAAATTAATATTAAGGCGCTTTCTTTAGCGCCATTGATATCTTCTAGGTTAGAAATGCAACATCTCATCTAACGAGAGGTACATACAGTGCGAATTACTCGACAACGAGAGCCATACTTACTGCAACTTTGTAGAGCATAGCTTGATGCTATATTCCTATTTGTCCCCCAGCCACTGCCCCAGCCACGTCCATTACCCGCGATCGCGCCACAGGCATTTTTAAACCAGACCAGTCCTCGGCAATCTCCAGTTCCAGCATAGCCTTCACAGCTTCTTACAGCTGCCTTGACGGCAGCTTGCTTGCTTGAGTAGTCCCAAGAATAGCCAGTAGCTCCTGTTTGTGGAGAGACGGCAATAGCGCCGTAGTAAGGTCTACCTGCTAACGCATTGGGAGAGTGGGCGACAGCTAATGGTAAAGCAAAAGCTGCAGCAATTGCTAATTTAGCGGGCAAGAGCTTGTTAAACATTATATTTATCTTCCTTTTGACTCTAAATGCTATTTGACTTATGAATTAAAGAATTCTATAATTATATGTTTCCCACTAAATCCAAACAAATTAACAGTTTTGCCCTAACAAATCTCAATTTTCCGCTTGTCATATCGTCTGCTGACTGGAGCGCAACTAATCAGCGATCGGCGCTCGCTCAAGAGGTGATCTGGCCCACATTCAATACTGCTCAGTTAAGCTCAAAACGCACGTTCAGAAGGAATTTAGAATTCAGAATTTAGAATCAATTTTGAGCTTGAACCTATCCCACTAATAAAATTTTATTAATCCAAATATGAATAGTTCCCAGAAATAAAAAAGCATCGAAATTATTTTTTTGACGCTCCCATCTAACAACAAGACGACGATATTTCCGTTGATACCAAGCAAAACAACGCTCTTGTTGAAATCTAGTCACAGATATTTTAATGGGTCTTCCACGATTTTTTTGGGATTTGTAAGTACGTTTTGGAAGTTGGGGATTGTGATGGGGCCAAAGAAGGCGATCGCCCTCGCTGTTAAACAACAGCAACAGCTTTCTCGCTACACGCGATTAAAGGAGAGATTGTGGGGGTAGTGTTGGACAATCGTATCGTTTCTGACATATAAAGGATGGCGCGGTTGAAGTTTCTTGGTGATTCCCAAACAGTAGAGATGGGAACAATTAGCTAGTTTTTGAAGTACAGTTTGGTTTTGATTCCTCAAACTGCCTCCGTTACCCCAAGCCAAAACAATAGTTTTAGCTTCTGATACAGCTTGTTGAATGTAGCGATCGTTATCTTTGCCTACGGGGTTTTCTACTAGATGTAGTTTTTTCGGGTTGGAAGTACGATAAGCAAATAGGTTGACTACTTCGAGGGAGCCATAACCCCAAGAGGAAGCAAAGTTAAGGCAGCGCCGAATAGTAGGGTCGTCAATGGCAGCATCAGCGCGGCTAGGATTGAGCATAATAAAAGTTATTTTGGCAGCATCAGTATCCCACTCTCGCCATAAAGAGTAACGATAAAGTTCTGTTGAGTCTATTACTGCACCTTTTCTTACAAGGATCTTCTCTGTGATCATTTTATCGACTGCTGCATCAACCACTGGGACAGGCCTGGAGCTAAGCGATAAATAGTACTGGCGAATGCACCAGAACCAACAACCACCTCAGCCTGGGGATGCTTCACCACCTTCAAAATTGCCTCAGCCACATCAGTAGGTTGACTAGCCAAGGGGCTTTTGAGCAGTTCGCCTAGCTGCTGGCGCGATCGTTGAGCATCAGAATCCTTTTCCCCTCGAAATACTGCTCGTTCGAGAAAATCACTATTGGTGACGCTCGGATGCACCCCGCAAACATGAATTCCTTTTGGTTCTAGTTCCAAGCGCAGAGTTTCCGTCAAACCAGTGACCGCGTATTTGCTAGTACAGTAAGCAGTCATGTTGGGCAAGGGCATAATGCCGCCAAAAGACCCTACATTGATAATTGTTCCTGTCTTTCGCTCTAAAAAGTGGGGTAGCAAAGCATAGATGGGATAGATATATCCCCACAAATTGACTTTGAGGATTTGCTCCCAATCTTCTAGCGCCGTCTGTGCCATCGGAGCCGTCATACAGATGCCAGCATTATTCACGAGAACATCGATTTGACCGTAGGTGTCCAGGGCTTTTTCTACTAGTGTATTGACTTGCTCCACGTTGGTGACATCTGTGGGAACGACCAGAGCCTTTCCACCTTGGGCTCGAATCTCTTGTCCTACTGCTTCCAGGCGGTCTGGTTGGCGTGCAGCAAGGACAACATTGTAATTGTTCTGGGCAAATAAAATAGCACTAGCTTTACCAATTCCTTGGGAAGCCCCTGTAATCAGTACTGTGAAAGTCATATTGTTAGTATGGGTTGAAAACGT
>JBFRWL010000213.1:0-6562 GCA_051439565.1 Prochloraceae cyanobacterium | reverse complement strand
CTTTAGGTAGGGGTCAATCTACAATCGACAATCTTCAATTGTTTGACTCCTATTCATGACCCATAAATCTCAGAAGTTTTGCAGGGTGGGGAGGGTGGAGAGGATGGGAAGTGTGGGGAGAGGGATTATCGTAGCTCGCGATAGAGAGCAGATGGTGAAATTTCGTTATTCACTGTTGGCGATTGCTTAATTTGTGAGAAAATAGCGGCTTTGTCTTAACTCCCGAAACCTCACCCATTTCCCTCATCTCCCTCATCATGTAAGGGTTTCAGGAGTTGTGGGTAAAGCATAGGTCAGAAAATAGTACCTCAGTTAGACATTCTATCAGTCAAATTTTTAGACGAACTGGGAGTTGAAATTTCAGTTAGATTTCCCGTTGAACTTGAGGTTGAACTGGGAGTTGAACTTTCGATCGAACTGGGAGTTGAAATTTCAGTTAGATTTTCAGTTGAACTGGGCGTTAAACTTGGGGTTAAACTTTCGATCGAACTGGGAGTTGAAATTTCAGTTAGATTTTCAGTTGAACTTGGAGTTAAACTTGGGGTTAAACTTTCGGTCGAACTTGGATTTGAACTTGGAGTTAAAATTCCAATCGAACTGGGAGTTGAAGTTTCAGTTAGATTTTCAGTTGAACTTGGAGTTAAGCTTGGAGTCGAACTTTCTCCCGAATCAGAGTTTCCCACGATCGAATCTTGCGAGGCAGCAATCGCCTCTTGATTGCCACTCAAGTAGACGTGACCTAGTGTCTTATCCTCAAAGGTTCTTTTGCTAAAATTCCAACCTGGATTGAGAAAGATTTTTAAAAAACCTGGTTTTAAACCATAGGTTCTACCAATAATAATCTCTGGCTGACTAGAATCTGTGCGAGAAGTACCAATTAGCTGTAATTCGCCATCACGCTCAACGATTCTGAGAAGATAATCTAAACCATAATCTTGATCGTCTATGCGAATAGAGTAGCCGTTAGTATCAGTGCTGCGTCGGCAATGTCCGGTAAAATCAAAATCCAATAGTAATGGTTCAACCGTGACTGGGGTAGTTGCAGTTTCACTCCAGCATTGTTTTCCCTCAGGAATTTGTTCTACGATCACTAAATTGTATTGGTCGTAGCCAAAAGGTGCAGCTACAGCAATAATTTGATTTTCCTCGACTTCTTGTTCGCCAAAAACTGATGCTTCAGTTGGACTTAAAGAAAACATCCCAGCTAAAACTGTTGTAGCTATAGCCGCTAATTTTAGTGATAGTGAAAGTTTCATTTCCTCACTCCTTTAATTATGCCTACTAGATAAGAGAGAATGTTTAAGTAGTAAAGTTAAGGTTGACATTTTATGCTCTTTTGCTGCTGGGACTATTGATGACATTGATTACTTTAGCTGAAAACTCTTGAAAAAAACTAGACCGCTATAAAGTTCGAAAGCAGCATCCCAAGGAGTTTCTTCGCGACGGAGCAAGTTTATATGGGGTTGAATATGCCCGAGCATATCCTGAAAATCGATCGCCGTTTCAGCAAAAGGAGTAAAATCAGACCAAACAGGAATCTCTGGTAACTGTTGCCGCAAAAAGTTATTTAAGTTATTCCAGTTCTTTCTGGCTGTTATTTGCTTTACAGAATGGCTAGACTTAGATTGGTTAGAAAAGCTAATTCCTTGTTGAAATTTGTAGCTGCGATCGCACAAACGCAGGATAATTTTTTTTCTTGGTAAATGTAGGTCGCAAAGTTGGACGTAATCGAGAGTTTGTGTTTTGCGATACAGTTTGCCCCTAACATCCTGATGCAAAGATGCTTCAAATAGAGGTAATAACCCCTCTACTTTCTGACTTACTTCTTGCCAGTCAAAGGTTATTTGCTCTTCCTGACCCCGTTTACAATAGCAGATAACAGTGGCTTGGGGCGTAGTTGACTGAAAATAACTAACCTGATAGACTTTAATCTCACTAATTTCGGCAAGCGAATGGCAAAAACACGGTATTTCTGCCTTTTTTAGCTCAGAGACATAGCATTTTAGTTCTCCCAACTTGCCAGTGCGGTATAAGCGCCAACTTCGAGTCGGTAGTTGCAAGCGGGCCGTATAAGGATCTAGCTGCATAATCCGAGCAAATTTTTGTGCAGCAGTTTTTTTTAATTGAGGGGCAATCGATTCTAAAACTAGAACTCCGAATTCTTGATTGCCTGGTTCAGCTAAAGAATGAGCAAGGTCTTGTTGACGTTGTTGTTTTTCAATCTTAGCTATGCGCTCGATTCCTTGACGAGCTTGTGAAATAATTTTTAAGTTGCTTGTATTTTTTAGCAGTTGACGATAAGATTGCTGTGCCGCTTGCAGCTTGCCGTTAGCTTCGTCCAGTCGCGCTAGATAAAAGCCTAGCCAAGGATTTTCCGGCTCTTGCTGTTGAAAATTTTCTAGCAATTGAGCGGCGCTTTGATAGTTTTGGCGCTCGATCGCCTCTGCAATTTGTTCGAGCATGATGAATTAATCAATTACAATTCAATCACCAAAGTATCTGAAAATCAGCTACTTTTCAACTACGGCAGCTATCAGGGATAAAGCAACAACTGGTGCAGTAACGGCTCGCAGAATACGACGACCTAAGGAAACAGGTTGAAAACCAGTAGCAATTGCCGCCTCTATCTCTTGGGAAGTCCAGCCGCCTTCTGGTCCTATAGCCACGACTATACTCTTTCTTGGTTGTCTTTGCAAACAAGTAAGTAAATGCTCGGCATCACCACGAGCAACACAAATATAATAATCTGTTTCTGTTTCTGTTTCTAAATCGCCTACTGCGGTTAAGGCGGCGTTGAAATGTTTAGGTTCTATAATCTTACAGACTATCTGACGTTCTGATTGTTCCGCCGCTTCAGTAGCAATTCTACGCCAGCGTTCTAATTTGCGGGGACTGGGTTTAAGTAAAGTGCGATCGCTGATCACTGGTAATAAGGTCGCTACTCCCAATTCCGTGCAGCAGCGGACGACCTCGTCAAAAGCATTTCCTTTAGGCAAGGCTACCATTAATGTCACTGCTACTGGTAATTCGGTTGCTAAATTAAGTTGCTCGATAATCTGGGCTGAGTTTCCTCTGATTTGGGCTAACCAGGACTGTCCTTGTCCGTCCATAGCGATAAAGCGATCGCCTTCCCCCATCCTTAAGACTCGTTTGAGATAGTGTTGTTGCTGGGGAGTTAAAATAATTTTCCCTTCTCGATCTCTTTTGATTACTAAACGATAAACCAATTTAAGATCAATTTCCTTTTTTGTTGCTGCAAATACGAGGTGGGTTAGGGGTCAGGGGTTAGAGGTTAGGACTAATATTAAACTACTCAAGAGAAGATAGCTTGGAAATAATATCGTCATTTTCTCCTGTGACCCAATTAGCAAAATGCTTGGCTAAGGGTGGGGCAAATATGAAAGTACTGGTAAATCCAGAAAAGAGATAGATGCCGCTAAGATTGTCGATCGCACCTACTAAAGCGATCGAGTTGGGAGCAAAAGCCACTAGACAACTGTGCCAGGTTCCAGGTATGTTTGCTAATGATGGTATTAAGTTAGTGATACCCGTGCGAATTTGAGCTTCGCCAATCGTAGCATCAACCTCGGCTTCGGGTAGAGGATGGACTTGGCTAATCTGACCGATACACAAACTGCGATCGCAAAACTGAATTACCCCAGGATCTAAGATGGCAGGTAAGGGTTCGCCGTTTGGTTCTTCCCACAATTGCTCCATCCGGCGACTGCTAGCTTTTGATTCTAAATCGAATCGTTCTTGTACTGCAGGCATTACTAGAGTACGCAGTTGGATATCTGTAGGCGGAGTTTTAATTAGTTGGGCGCGAGTAAAATAGAGGGGAACTTTGATGCTGGCTTTCTGGAGTAGGGAACGGCTTAAACCTCCAGCACAAACTACAGTGTTAGCAGCATAATAGTTTTGTTGAGTAGTTTTTACACCTTGGATGCGATCGCCATCTCGTAGCAGTTCGATCGCTGGCTCGATTTTAATTTCGCCACCCCCCCTAAGTAAAGCTTGCTGGTAGCCTAGAGTAGTCTTGTCTGGGTGAACGTGACCATGAGGAAGTCTGAGAACTCCAGCGATCGCCTTGGGATTGAGGAGAGGTTCTAATTGACAAGCTTCCTCCACACTGAGAAGACTGGGTTGAATGGCAAACTGAGTGTAACTATCTAATACAGTTTTAGGGTCATCGCCTGCGTTGATAGTTAGCACTAAATCTAATTCTCGCAACTCCGTATCCGCGTCTAATTCTGCCGATAATTGGCGGTGAAGTTCTATTCCTTCTTGACATAATTGGCGAGTTACTTCTGTGGTACCAGACCAATAAGCTAGTCCGCCATAACTGTAACGAGTGGCATTATCTGGCGCAGCATCTTTTTCTAATAGAAGTACGCGAAAGCCTTTTTTTACCAGTTCGTAACCTAAAGCAGATCCGGTAATACCAGCACCGATCACAATCCAATCATAGGTTTTCATGTAAACCTCCGTGGTTTTGCCTTCCGCTACAGGCTAAGTGGGTAGATAAAAATAAATCTAAAACCAAAATAAGGAGTTAGCTATTACCTCTGACTTCTGACTTCTGACCTCTGACCCTTTCTCAACCATTTTCTAATTAGACTTGTCCGACCTACTTGTTAAAACACTTGTATCCATTCTTTGACTTTGTACTCCGTCCAAATCCCATTTTTCCAGTAGGGATCTTCTTCGATAAGTTTGCGGACTGTAGCTTCGTCTGATGCTTCGTAGATACCAAAAACTTTTGTATTATCTTTAGTAGGGCCAAGAGTGATTAAAACTCCACTTTCTTTTTGTGCCGCAAGACCATCGAGGTGTGCTTGACGATAAGGGACTCGTTTTTCTAAAGCATTTTCGCAATAGCTACCCCACATTATATATTTAGGCATGGCTGTGAATTTTGATTGACGAGATGACTAAAACTTAAGCATAATACTGAATTTACTAATAAGTATCAGTATTAGTTTTAGCTTAATCTGAGGTTGGCGATCGCATGTAGCCATCAAAACAAAGGAACTTTAGCCCTTGATAACCTACCTCTGACCTCTGACCTCTGACCTCTCTCAACCATTTTCTCATTAATTTGATCCACTTACTTAGTTGCCAACACGATCGGTTAATAGTTAAGATAAGACCTTGTTTGTTTGAGATTGGCAGAGAATGTCAGATCATCCGCTCAGGAAGCAAAAAATCGACGAACTAAGAGCGATCGCCGATTGGATTGGTAGCCGAGGCTGGTGTCCGGCAACAGGAGGTAATTTCTCTAGTAGACTGGACGAAAACTATTGCTTGGTGACAGCTTCCGGAGTTGATAAGACAGCGCTGCAAGAAAACGATTTTTTGCTGATCGACCTTACAGGTAAAGTTCATGCCGGTCAAAAGAAACCATCAGCAGAAACACCGCTTCATACTACCCTCTATACTCTTGCTGAGGCGATCGATACCGTCTTGCATACACACACAGTATCAGCAACGGTATTGTCAACTTATTTCCAAGACCGTAATTCCCTAATATTTCACGGCTATGAAATGCAAAAATCTCTCAGTGCCGTAACAACTCACGAAGCGAAAGTTTGCTTGCCCATATTTAATAATAATCAAAACATACCTCTCCTGGCAGAGGAACTAAAACAGCGTTGGCACCAAGAAGCTTTCAGTCACGGTTTTCTGGTTCGAGGACACGGACTCTATGCCTGGGGAACAAGCGTCTCGGAAGCCAAACGTCATCTAGAGGGGTTAGAATTTTTGCTGAGTTGCGAACTAAATAGAATGCTGTTGGAGGTACGCCGATGAATATTCGCGCGATCATAACTGATATTGAAGGTACCACATCGTCGATCGATTTTGTCCATCGCATTCTCTTTCCCTATTCTGCTCGATCGCTTCCCCAATATGTCCGGGAAAATGCTCAAAAACCGGAAATATCCTGCATAATCGAACAAGTCCGGCAAGAAATTAGTCAACCTCAAGCCAGTATAGAGCAAGTAATTGATGCTCTTTTGGATTGGATAAAACAAGATAAAAAGATTACCCCACTAAAAACCCTGCAAGGTTTTATTTGGGAAGATGGGTATAAAAAAGGGGAATATAGCACTCATCTTTACGAAGATGCTTATCAAGGACTAAAAAACTGGCGCGATCGGGGTATTAAACTATACGTATACTCTTCTGGGTCAGAAAGAGCGCAAAAATTACTGTTTGCTAATAGCGAATTTGGCGATCTCACCTATCTTTTTAGAGGTTATTTTGATACCCGTATCGGTGCTAAAAAGCAGTCTTCATCCTATCAAAAAATAGCAGCAGAAATAAACATAGCACCCCAAGAAATTCTCTTTTTGTCTGACGTGGTGGCTGAATTAGATGCCGCTGCATCTGCTGGTTATAATACAATTTTGTTGGCACGGGATGAAGTTCCCGGAAATTGCCCCCATCGAGTTGTAGATAGTTTTGATGAAATCAATCTTTGAGAGGAATTGATATTATGAGTCAACTTGCAATCTATCAGGAAAACGAACCTGGAACTCCTCTATTTCAAAGTTCTGACTCT
>JBFRWL010000212.1:0-4560 GCA_051439565.1 Prochloraceae cyanobacterium | reverse complement strand
TTCAAGAACGTGGATTTAACAGGGGCTAACTTAAGTGGATTGGATTTAAGCCAAGTCAATATATCCACTAGTAACTTAAACGCCGTTAATCTTTGCGAAGCTAAACTAACTATAGCTCAATTGGAAATCCTTAATTTACGAGGGGCTTATCTATATGGTTTGCAAATTGTCGCTCCTATCGCTTCACTTGGTCGCGAAGCGAAAAGGTTAAATTTTTTCCAGCCAGTGGTCAGCTCCGCTGTAGCGACGGCGAGTCCAGGTAGTGCCTTGGGTGCGCTAGCCTCCAGTGAGCGAGCCCAAGCGGCGTGCCAGCTCTTACTAAGAGAGTCGAATATTCATTATGCTTTGCACACTCCATAAAGAGCTATTCGTTAACGTTAGGTTATAAATCCGCGTGTTACTTTTAACTACTTATACAATGCGAATTCAAGCTGTCAAGTAGTATAAGCGACTAGTTAAGATAATTTACATTTCCCCCCAATAGCTGAGGTGAATTATTTAGACAATTCAAAAGTGCATCGGGAAATAGGTTCTTCAAATTTTTTATGCAACAAAGCCGTAAGCGATCGGAAGTAAAAGATAGTCACGATCGCCATGCTAATGTCGTTCTCTATGTTCAGTATTAGTGTAGGAGTATGTCTCTTTTTTTCTGTGTTTGTGAGGAAATGCCATGACACGAAATAGTAGTGTTGCTTCTGGGAAACTGGAGAAAGCCAAACTAATCTCTGAGGAGAGCGAAATCATCGAATTTATGTTCAATCCCAATGAGATCTCCTTTGAGCATTCCAACAATTGGACGCAAAACAACGGGGCGCGCACTGACAAAGGTCTCCCTAAAGTCAGTTTTGCCTCTCCCAATCTTTCGCAGATTACTATCTCAAATATTGTGTTTGATACCTACGAGCAAGGTACCGACGTTCTTAAATATATCGACAAATTCAAGAAAGCTCTTAATTTTGCTGAAAAGGGAAGTGCTAAAGGCAAACGTCCTCCCATTTTTACTTTTGTCTGGGGACAAAATAAGTACCTTCGTTGCTATATAGACAAAATTGCTTACAAACTCACTAGGTTTTTGCCAGATGGTACGCCAGTACAAGCTAAGATAGACAACATTATCTTAAAAGAAGTGGACGAGCTTGATAGTAGTACGGATCCTGTCGTCGATCGCAAAGAGGATAGTCGTCAAAACAAGACTTAAATTTCTAAGGAAATCAATGAGGGTTTCGGCCTATCTCGAACTGAATTTATGAACTAATCCCGAATCTGCACGGGCATAACTAGATAAGTCATTTTTATACCACCTAAGGGAGTGAAAATTACTGGCTGCTTTTCTCCATTTAATTGCATTTGAATTTCAGAGGTTGGCAGCGCTTTTAATCCATCCATCAAATATTTAACATTAAAGGCAATTTCTCTGCTTTCACCAGTTATTTGAGCTGGCATTGATTCTCTAGCACTGCCAAGATCTTGAGACTCTACAGAAAGAGAAAGTTGCTCTTTAGTGCTGTCTATAATAAACTTGACCAGATTATTCTTTTGGTCTGCTAAGACTGCAACCAATTCTAAACCGCTTAACAGCCGCTTGCGCTCTAAAGTTAGTGCGATCGCAAACTGACTGGGAATTAATTTTTGATATTCTGGATAAGCTCCCTCTAATTTACGAGTAGTTAAGCGTTGGTTATCTAACTCAAATACTATCTGAGTGTCGTCAAAATGCAGCCCGACTAAATCCTCAGATTGATAACCCGTCAGCATTCGTTCTAGTTCTCGCAAGGCTCTAGCAGGAATGGTAACAGTAAAGTCCTGTTCGTCTGCTGTAGCGCTATCTTCCTCTTCCGACTTTTCTAATTCGGTTTCCACCACTGCTAAGCGGTGTCCGTCAGTAGCAGCAAATTCTAGACTGTCTTGGCAACAAGTTAAGTGAACCCCAGTTAAAACTTGTTTGGTTTCGTCACTACTGGCAGCAAATAAACCACCTCTGAGTCCTTCTATCAAGGCTTCTACTGGCAGCATTAAAGCTTTGCCGCTTTCAATTACAGGCAATTCCGGAAATTCTTCGGCGTCCATACCTCTTATTTGAAAGCGGCTGGAAGCAGAAGTCAAGGTAGCTAGAGCATCTTCGCCATTAACTGCCTCTTCTTCCTGTGAGAGGGAAATTTCTCCTTCTGGTAGGCGAGAAACGATATCATTAAGCAGTTTTGCTGGTAAAGTTAGGCTACCTCCTTGGCTGACTTCGGCATTAAAGCTAGTACGGATGCCAAGGCTGAGATCAAATCCAGTTAAGCTCACGCGCTGATTTGGTTCGTCAGCTACCAACA
The DNA here is from genome assembly GCA_051439565.1 of Prochloraceae cyanobacterium. Lineage (GTDB taxonomy): Bacteria > Cyanobacteriota > Cyanobacteriia > Cyanobacteriales > JBFRWL01 > JBFRWL01. The sequence goes on along the minus strand of JBFRWL010000212.1, from coordinate 2,242 downwards.
ATACATTTCCCAGTACTGGATGAGTAGGACGAGAAGGAACTACGCGACTAACTAGGGACAGGTTGGTTTTTAGTTCGCTTTGACTACAAACTATTTTCATCGGCGATCGCTATGGTTGACTTCAAGTAGAGCAATTGTACTATAATACTCATGAATTGAAATAATTTTTGAGCAACTAACTAGAGACCATATTATCTGCAAGCAAAATCCTTTTCTGTGGAAAACTTGTGGAAAAAATGCAGTGCTTTTCCACAATAGATTAAGGTTTAGATTGATTGGTTGGTAAAATAGAGGCTTTTAGCGCCTAAATTCGCCAAAATTTCCGAGGAAGCCAGAAAAAGTTTTCCACAGGCAGGAAAATTTAACCGACTGCTGCGGAAGGCATAGTGTAGAGGGAGTGGGGGAAGTGTGGGAAGGATAGAGAAGTAATTTTATCTCCCTTGCTTCTCTTGTCTTCCTTGCTCTCCTGCTCTCTATCTTAATTTAATTTTGATTTTCACTTCTACTAACTAAATTAATGCGATTGCTCAACTGAGATAAAGTTTGATTTAATTGGGCATCTTTACGCTGTAATTGACTAATTTTGTCACAGCTATACATTACGGTAGTGTGGTCTTTGCCGCCAAACTCTTCGCCAATTCTGGGTAAACTCAAATCCGTATGCTGGCGCATCAAATACATGCCAACTTGTCTGGCAAAACTAATTTCCCGCCGTCGTGAGTTACCTTTCAAATCCTCAAGAGGAACTTTGTAAGTCTCAGAAACTACCTTCATAATTGTTTCGGGTGAAGCCGCTATTTTTTCAACCGGAGGGTTTAAAATAGGGGCAATATTCTCCACCGTCATTGGTAACCCGGAAATAGAAATATAGGTTATTGTCCGAATTAAAGCACCTTCTAATTCTCGAATATTAGAAGTATAATTAGTAGCAATATATTCTATTATCGACCTCGACAAGCGCATATTTTCATATTCTGCTTTTTTCTGCAAAATTGCCATGCGCGTTTCCAGATCGGGAGCCTGAATATCAGCAATCAAACCCATCGAAAAGCGGGAAATTAGCCTCTCCTGCAAAGTAGGAATTTGGTTGGGTGGTCGATCGCTGGCTAGCACTATTTGTTTGCCTGCTTCGTGCAAGGTATTAAAGGTGTGGAAAAATTCTTCCTGGGTGTATTCCTTGCCCTCAATAAACTGAATGTCATCTAATAAGATAATATCAGCGGTGCGATAGTGTTCTCGGAAGCTTTGCATGCTGTCTTTGCGAATTGCAGCAATCAGGTCGTTAGTAAATTGCTCGCAAGAAACGTAAAATACTCTCGAATTTGGGTCAATTTCTAAACGATAATGACCGATCGCTTGCATGAGGTGGGTTTTACCCAAACCAACGCCACCGCAAAGAAATAGGGGATTAAAATCTCGTCCTGGAGATTCCGCGACAGCGAGGGAAGCCGCGTGTGCCATGCGGTTGGTCGGACCAACAACAAAACGATGAAAAGTATATTTAGGATTTAATTTTGTTGATTTGAAACGAGAGGAATAAAATTTTGTCAAGCTATCTGTACTTGCTTTCCCACTCCAGCGCTGCTGCTGGTTATTGCTATTTTCACTTTCCACCGCAGTTTCCTCTGGATAGAAGTGGCTATCGCTATATGAGTAATCGCTAGATAAATTTTCTGAGGGATCTTGGCTATTGTTCGGTGAGTGCGACTTGTCAGCCTCATCCATAAAAGAAATATTCTCCCCTTGAACGGCTGTTAGTTCTATTTCTACAGTGTGACCGAGAATATCTCTTACTGTATTTGCAATAGTTTGTATATAGTGTTTTTGTAGGTGATTGAGAACAAAAGGATTCGGAGTGCGAATTAGTAAGCAATTGTTTTTAAAATCAATTAACTGAGTAGTTTTAATCCAAGTTTCAAAAGTGGGGCGACTCAATTGTACCTGTAGGCGCTCCAGCACTTGATTCCATAATTTTTGCGCGGATAGGTTCACGGTTAGTGATTGGTGAGTTAGAATTAAGGACCCCAACGATCTAGTAATACTCAGATTGCAATAGTATTATCCATAGTTTTAGTTAGTGAGGCAATCATTCCTTATTTTGTATCATGGCTGAACTTTTAGAAATTGCTCAGTTAGGTAATCCTATTTTGCGACAAGTTGCTCAACCTGTATCAAATCCTAACGATCGGAGCATCCGAAAGCTAATCGACTCGCTAATAGCTACTGCTGCATCGGTTAGTGG
>JBFRWL010000211.1:0-8715 GCA_051439565.1 Prochloraceae cyanobacterium | reverse complement strand
GTCTAGTAGGGGCAGGGAGAGACCTTGGAAGGTTTACAAGCAACTGAGTAAATTTTTAGCTGAAGCTTGCCAGCATTTGGGATTCGAGAGGCTGGCGGTTAGGATTGACAGGTGTGCAGATCGACTCTGGTTTTTAGAGTGTATGGAGTCAGAGGAGCATCCGAAGAAATTGAAGTCCGCTTACTTCTGTAAGCACAGGCTCTGTCCTGATTGTCAGTGGCGGCGGTCTCTGCGTCAGTTTCATACTTCTCTGGAATTAGCCCAGGAGGCTCTAGAAAGGCATCCAACCCTCAAATTTGTATTTCTTACCCTGACGGTGCCTAACGTGTCTTTAAGTGGGCTTTCTGATGGGATAGACGGTTTGTTTGAGAGCTGGCAGAGGTTGACTCATAGGAAGGAGGTTAGGTCAGCGGTTAGGGGTTACCTTCGCACTCTGGAGGTAACTTACAATCACCAGAGGGATGACTGGCATCCCCACATTCACGCTGTTCTGGTTGTTCCTTCGAGCTATTTCAAGACGGATTTGTATATTACTCAGCAGCGCTGGCTGGAGCTGTGGCAGCAATCAACCAGGATGCCTCAGATTACTCAGGTGGATATTCGCAAGATAAAGACTAACAAGAAGGGGGTAGATCCGCTAGCGTTGGGATTTGCCGAGGCTAGTAAGTACGGGCTTAAGCCTTGGTCTACTAGCAGCAGAATTTCTGTCAATAGGCTTTTAAAGAAAAAACGGATTCCGAGAAATTTAAAGGGTCATGCTTGGCTGCGTGAAACTGTAGAAGAGACTGGGGAGGTAGTCGGTCAATTAATCGCAGCTTTGGAGCGCCGTCGTTTAGTTCAAGTAGGGGGAATTCTTAAGGATATCAAGCGAGAGTTAAAGCTGAAGGATGGGGAAGATGAAGGTGCGGATTTGGTGAATGTTACTGGTGAGAAAACAGGTTGTAAGTGTAGTGTCTGTGGTGGAGATATGTTTGAGCATTCCTATGTTTGGAATCGGCTTCTTGCTAATTACTACGGTTAATTTTGTTAGCTCTTTTTTGATTCTGGTTTTTGGGATTGGGGAGTGCGAGAGCGCGGGAGCGCGGGGTGGCATTAGCTGCCGCGGAAGCGTGGTAGGAATTTCTCAGTCTTCAGCCCCTTTGTCAAGCCCAAAACCAAGACTGGGCATGAGTTTAAGTCCTATTTTGCACCCAAATTGGTGCGACAGGTGCGGCGACTGAAAGGAGATTTTTCTCCAGGGGAGTCCAGAGGGGACAAGTCCCTTCTGGCAGTAGCTTTTTTCTTAGCTATCAGCTATTAGCCCTTTCACTTGGGTTGAGTCAGGAATTGCCGTCATTGCAGCATTCGTCTGAATGTTCCTGGATTAACTGCCGGGAGTCACTACAAATCCGGTAATCACGCTTCTTCTAGACCAGTAGCCAAGCAGATTTCCTGGCTCTTTTTGCTTGTCTGATTGGATTAGAGGAGCTTTCTATCCTGCTTTCTAGGGTCATGAGGTATTGCTTGACAATGAGTTGGTAACTCTCTTCTGTCAGTCTCGCAGAAGGCGAGCGCTATAACCCTTATGGTATTGGTGATTCACTGATTTGACTGGATTAGGGATTTTTAAATAGAAGATAAGTTGCCGATCACCTTCTGTATAAGAGTTCTAGGATTCGGAAATCACAAGGGTTTTCCCAGAGTGACAAAAGAGAGTTAAGCTGACACGCATTTAAATTGGGATTTTTGAAGCCCAGACCTCTTACAGCAAGGCTTGTGAGCGATCAAAATAAATGCATAACAGCTTATTGCCTGACTGCTGTGAGCTGATTAGTCAGTATTTGTTGATATTAATTTAAACTTTCTGGTCTGCACCCAGCCTCTTTTAGTTACTTTTTTACCTCGGATAAGTCGATAGAAACTCTGGGTTTTGTGCCGCTTATTTCCCAAAGGATTAATCCGGTTTTTAATTAATAACCATTTTCGCGACATGAGCGGAGTGATTGTCTCAAAGCTAGAAGGGGGAAGGGATTGAGCAATTTCGCTTCTTCAAAGCTTGTCCTCAAGATGTCCACTTAGTGTCCATTATGTGTCCAGTTGTTGTCCTTATTGACTAATCAAGAGAAACATCCTCTCAGAAAATCTGGTTAATTTATGTAAAGTATACTTCTACTGTGTCCAGTTGTTGTCCACTTAGTACCAACAAGGAGTCCAAAAGGGTCCTATTTTTTACCTCGACGTTTTGACTCCAGACAAGTTTTCTTCGACAAAATGCATTATGGTCTCCTACAAACGATTTCAAAATGACCAAAGTATGTTTGACGTAATTATTTATGTGGCTCCAGGCATGTCCCTGACTAATAAGGTGTTTGAAAAGTTAGCCGCAGTTGGCAAATGATGAAAGATGAATGATGAATGATAAACGGAAAATTAGGAAAGTTCCAATTCATCGCTCATCCCTCAGTTTCGGTTACTTTTAGCCATACTTCACCCTCGATTTTCTCCATTTTTCTTGGTGTTTTCCTATTGATTTTTGAGAATAGCGAAATTTTATCTTTTTTGGAAAAAATATTTGACTCAAACCCTGAAATGATTGCCTCTTCAAACTCTAGGCTCTAGTAGGCTAATCAAAACTGCTGTCAAAACCGAGGGGGTGCTCTGAGTTTCCTACTTCCGATAACTCTGCTTTTCAGGGTTTGGGATGACGGCATAATAGGGGTTGTGGCGATTGACAAATGGCAGCGATTTAAGCAGCCTCCCAAGGGGGCGGATCGCGCAGGGGATAACTTTCGGTCATCTGGTGCAGTGAAGGGTTAGATGGCTTTCTCCTATTGTTTCAAAGACGTGAGCAGATCAGCACAAGCTTCTGGCAGTTTGTCATTTTGCGCTTCCCGACAATCAACAAAGTTGAGCATTTTCATATAAGTTGGAAGATGAGCTGACTGCCAGTAGATTGGATAAATAATCTGCGTATCTTCCTCACGGCTACGTGTCCATGCAATATTGAATTCTTCTTGGCAAACCTTTGACTCGATGTAAGCAGGCGAGTAAAGGGCAACCATCTTTGCACAGTCATCAAGTGCCTCAAAGATATGAGGTTGCCAAGCAGCACCTTTCTGAAGTGACTGAACATCGATATAGATTTTTAGGTCATTTTGTTGAAGATGCTTCGCTATTGCTTCAGCAGGTGAGGCGTTCTTGTGGGAATAACTGACGAAGACATCGTACTTGAATCCGCCAACAGATCTCTTTTGCGGTGTGTACTTGAGTTTGAGCTTCGCGAATTCTGTTGCCGCCTGGTGTGCATTTTGGTCAGAATGGGCGAAGATCTTCAGTATTTCGAGTGGAAGCCCAATGCCCATCCAGTTAACCGCAGCTTCAATCAATGGTCTGAGCATTGTTTGTATTGGATAGCCTTGGTCGCCAGCTGCGACAATCGGCATGGCAGCGGTGCGTATTGGTGGGTCGTCGCCCAAAAATGGTGATAAGGCACGGAAAATATCACCGACGACATCAGGTGGTTCTCCTCGAAAAAGGGGCTCAAAGCAGAGGATCTTCCTAAATTGAATGCCGGGATTGGTCGCAATTATAGGCTGCGAAAGCCAGCATGAGAAAGCACTACGTAAATCAACAAGTTTTTCATGCGAGAGAGCTTTAACTGAAATTCCTTTTCTAAAAAGTGCGCCTATCAATGATGTAGACGTCGTTGTGTAGTCATTTGGAAAAGCAGAGACGATGAGAATATCAACTGCATCATCAGATGTCAGGTTAGTCAAGTCGCCTTTATGCAATTCGATTCGGCGAATTTGACCATTGCAATCTACCTCAATCACATCCAAAAGGGACATGTGCAAATATACCTCATAATAAGCAATGCAATCATGTGTAATGATATTATTTTATAGGTGTTGCTGAAACAAGGGATGAATGAGGTTGACACGGAGACGCGGGGATAAGGAGATTGGATTTTGAGGCACAATCTAAAATCCTCCCGCAATTATGCAACTTTAAATACTAAAATGCAGGCTGTTAAATCGGTAAATTTACTTGTTGAAATCGACGGTTATTGCTGCATGGATGCAATTGAATTTTAGTAATTTTGTTTAGATAATTTCGACAGAATTATACTGATTGCTGGCTCACTGAGTTTATCTATAGGTAAGGGAATTAAACCCTCTTATTTTCAGTTAATTTCTGATTCTGAAATTAGGGATTATATTTCCGGTCAGCTTGCTTAATTATTGCTGTTCTCGTTGCTGTCGTTGCTACTGTCTTCACTGTTGTCGTTGCTGCTTTGCTATTACTCCACCACCACCTTGATATTTTTCTGGCTTTTTTGGGAATATTATTGAGCGGTAAATCGGGAGGATTTTAAAATGGGTCTCGATCGGCTTGAGAGTAAGTTTGATAGCAATCCTGTTTTTGCTGCTAGGTCTATCTACGAGATTTCTGAGTATGCGTTAGTTGAGTCAATTACGCGGGCTTTTATCGCTCATGCTCAGTCTATGCATTCAGGTTTTTACTGCGATTCTGGTAGGAGGTACATGCTGAGGTATGTAGAGGAGGGTTTTAAGCTTTTGGGTTTAAATGAGGCTTCGGATTTAGTGAGGAAGGATTTTGAGCAGTGCTATTCGATTTGGCATGAGTATCTGAATAGGGAACCGAAGAAATATAAGTGGATCCTATCGGCTTATATTTGAACTTATTACCGTTCCTTTTGGCTAGTCATAGCAGTTCAATCGCTCGCCTAATTGTCTGCTCGTCCGCCTCGATGTAGCGCTGGACGCTGCTCAAGTCTTTATGTCCCGTTACTGCTTGGATCGTCCTGACATCAACGCCTTTATGGGCAAGGTCAGTGATTAGCGTCCGCCTGAAGCTGTGGGTGCTGATGCCCTTATGTCCTAAGCCAGCCTTCTCCACAGCCCGCCTCAGCAGCTTGTCTACAGCTTGCCTGGTGATGTGCTTCTCTGGGTCAGGGCTGGGGAACAGCCAGTCGGTATTCTGCCAGTCTAGCTGGTACAGCCGCAGAGACTGCCTCAGCTCCTCGTGGACTGGGACTTCCCTGGGTTCTCCTCTGCTCCTAGGGCTGCTTTTTCTGGTCTTGGACTTGAAGAGAATAACTGTCCTGGACCGTCCAGGACGTTCGTAGCAATCCCGCCATTCAAGCTGGATGACGGCTCATATCCTCTCCCCTGTATAGCGGAGGATGTTGAACAGGAGGCGATCGCGGTCAGAGTTGAGTTGTCTGCTAAGCTTGGAGAAATCGGATCCAGTTAGGATAGATGCCCTTCCATTGCGGTTGATCTTTGGCATGAAAAGGTTGCTGAAATTGGTTTTCAACCACAATCGTAGCAACCTTGAGGGGCTTCTCGATTGAGGGGTGATCAGATCGATCCTTTTGGTGCTAAGGAATCAGAGGTTTTAGGGGAGTTGCTAATATATTAAAATAAGCAACCTTATTTTTCTGCTTGATTCTGGGCTTTTTCATGTTAAGCCAGGAAGAAGCTAAAGATCGAGCTGTTGTTTTAACTCTTCTGGGATGTTAAGTAATCACACAAAATTAATTACATATTTTTAAAACTACAACGCTCATTCTGTAGTAGCTAGAGACTCTCTAAGTAGGTAATTAATTTTGTTTAAGCACTTATAGGTGCGATCGCCTCAAAACACGCTTCAGATAAGCTTCAGAGAGATTGTACCCAGTAACAGGGGCTTGAAAAATCGCTGAAAGCCTCTCTGGTGAAGGCTTTCGTTAATTTTTCAATCCGAAAGTTCCGATCTTACGTTAATTAGAAATTAAAGGATGTGTATATAAAAGAAGAATTTTTCTCGCCCTTTAGGAACTCCTACTGATAGCTCAGGAGCTACTAGTGTTGGGTTTATAACTTGATTAATAATTGTTGATACCTTTTCTGCAATTGTGTTTGCTCTATCTCTTGACTCATTACTATAGTAAAAAACTGCCGATTGATAAGATAACCAAGAAGGACGACTTTCTAGTAAAGTTCCAGTAATAGTATATCCTTGCTCTCTAAGCCAATTTCTTACATTACTGAACTCTTCTCTTTTAGTCTCATCTCGTAGTCCAAATACACCAACGGTATATTTTAAGTTGGGACAATTACGATCAGAAATCTCTCCGTTATGTAAAATGGTATTACATATAGTTAATGCGGCTTGAAGGCTAGTATTATTCAGTTCAGCCATTTCGAAGTTAACCCTTGTAAGGTTGGCTCCTTCAAGATTAGCCCTTTTGAGCTTAACCTCTCCAAGGTTAGCTCCTTCAAGATTAGTCCTTGTAAGGTTAGCTCCTTCAAGATTAGCTCTACTTAGATTAGCATTTTCAAGATTAGCACTTTCAAGGTTAGCTTTACTTAGGTTAGCTCTAGTTAGGTTAGCACTTTCAAGGTTAGCTCTACTTAGGTTAGCACTTTCAAGGTTAGCTTTACTTAGGTTAGCTTTTTCAAGGTTAGCTCTACTTAGGTTGGCTTCTTCAAAATTACTATTAATAAGCTCTGCTTCCCTAAAATTTGCCGATGTCAAAATGGCAAATTGGAAATCTTTTTCTGATAGCTTTTTCTTGCTGAAATCAGCATTAGGCGCAACTCGAAAAAGTATAATCTCTTTGTTATCAGAAAACCTTAGAGAGTATCGACTAGTCAAAGACCATAGAAAAAAAAGAAGTGCTATTCCCAAAATAGTAATGCTCGAAAAGTATCTAACTTTTCTTTTCAATAAAGTTTGACTTTGCTTTTCTTTTTGCACTTTTTTTATTCCAAGGATAATTTTAGAAAGGAAATAAAGCCAAATAAAAAGCAGGAAAACCGTTATTATTAGTAATAAGAATCCAAGTTTATTAGTCATATTTACTCATTTTTGTCACTTGAAAAACCTGTAATTAGTCCAAACCATCCTAGCCCAGAAATAAAAGCTTCTTTAAGTGTATTAGGTTCAGCTATAATCACTCCTACTAATCCACCAACAAATATAGTTATCATCAGTTCACTGAAAGAATAAAATGACTCTTCTCGCTCCGGAAACAGTTTTTTTAATCGTTTAATTAATCCGCTATCTTCCTCACTATTATTTGACTAAAAAAAATAGGGAATTGCTGCTCCTATAGCTGCAATAGCATAAATAATCAAAATAGAAGCAATAACGATCAAATACTGTAAAAGTAAGGATGATGAACATGAAACTCCAAGTTTTTCCCATAGCCACTTTAGAAGTGTTCCATCTATCAATTTGACATTTTCACACGCTAAACTACAATCTGCCATACAATTTATTTAATTTCAAAATTGTAATTTTAAATATAAATTTAAACTTTCATTAGACTTCAAAATTATAGTTTTAATATAAATTTAAACTTTGGATGTACTCGTGTTTTACGTTAGTGTTAGGAATTGTTTTTTATAGCAGCCTGGAGCGACCGGATTTAACGAGCGAACTTAGTGAGCGAAGTGTGGAGGTCGCGGAGAGGCTGAATTTATTTTGAGTATTTATGCTTATTGGCTTTTGTGCTTAGTGTTGTGTGACGGGGGTGTTACTTGAGTATTGCTTTTTATATTACAAATGCGTATTACAACTATGCTATTTCCTTCTCGCGATCCTTATCTTGATTCTATACGTAATAATTGCCATCAAAAATCCGGCTTTTTGAATTCCTGGAATCCTTACGTGTCGGTGTTTTTGCGGATTGGGAATTCTCTTATGGGGGGTAGATAAATAGGGGGGTCATACCCTTGTCAAAATTCCGGTTTCCCGGTTAGGTTGTTGGGTGTCGAAGCCAAAACTAAATAACCGGGAAATATGGTAAAAATTGTACCATCATCTTCCAGGATTATAACTCGCTCTAATCCTGTTGGTCATCCGTACTGTTCTAGGCGTGCGCTGTTCGATCGATCTAGTACGGGCAGGGAGAGACCTTGGAAGGTTTATAAGCAACTGAGTAAATTTTTAGCTGAGGCTTGTCAGTACTTGGGATACGAGAGGCTGGCGGTTAGGATTGACAGGTGTGCAGATCGACTCTGGTTTTTAGAGTGCATGGAGTCAGAGGACCATCCGAAGAAATTGAAGTCCGCTCACTTCTGCGGGCATAGGCTCTGTCCTGATTGCCAGTGGCGGCGTTCAATGCGTCAGTTTCATACTTCTCTGGAATTAGCCCAGGAGGCTCTTAAACGCCATCCAACCCTCAAATTTGCGTTTCTTACCCTGACGGTGCCTAACGTGCCTTTAAGGGGGCTCTCTGATGGGATAGACGGCTTATTTGAGGGCTGGAAGAGATTGAGGCAGCGGAAGGAGGTTAGATCGGCGGTTACGGGTTACCTTCGCACTCTGGAGGTGACTTACAATCACCAGAGGGATGACTGGCACCCCCACATTCACGCTGTTCTGGTCGTTCCTTCGAGGTATTTCTCTTCGGATTTGTATATTACTCAGCAGCGCTGGTTGGAGCTGTGGCAGCAGGCGATGAGGATGCCCCAGATTACTCAGGTAGACATTCGCAAGATAAAGACTAACAAGAAGGGCGTAGATCCGTTGGCGTTGGGATTTGCCGAGGCTAGTAAGTACGGGCTTAAGCCTTGGTCTACTGGCAGCAGGATTTCTGTCAATAAGCTTTTGAAGAAAAACCGAGTTCCGAGAAATTTAAAGGGTCATGCTTGGCTGCGTGAAACTGTAGAAGAGACTGGGGAGGTAGTCGGTCAATTAATCGCAGCTTTGGAGCGCCGTCGT
>JBFRWL010000210.1:0-5880 GCA_051439565.1 Prochloraceae cyanobacterium | reverse complement strand
CAGTTTCAATTAAGCCCTCGCATCCATTAGATGCTAATTTCTTGATCATAAGCCTGACTTGCGCTGCTACTACCTTACTGATTGTTTCTGCTTCTAAGTCCCACAGTTGAGCAGAAAGCTGGTGGCTGCTGATAATTTGTTCAGGATGCCGCATGAAGTATTCCAAGAACCGGAATTCTTTGGTTGTTAGAGAAATTGGCTCTGTTTTCCTAGCTGCCTCAGTCAGACAAACTGTATTACTTTTATAATCTAGAGTAAGATGACCTACCTGTAACTGTTGGGGTTGTAGGTGAGGAGAACGTCTTTGCAAAGCACCCAACTTTGCTAGTAACTCTGCCATCCCAAAAGGCTTAACTAAGTAGTCATCAGCACCAGCATCTAAGCCCTCTAAGTTATCTACGAGCGAGTCTTTGGCTGTAAGCATCAAAACAGATAGAGAATTATTGTTACTGCGTAAGCGCTTTAATAATTCCAATCCTGAGATTCCAGGTAGCAGCCAGTCGAAAATCCCCAGAGTGTATTCAGTCGAATGATTTTCTATATAGTTCCAGGCCATTATACCGTCCGTAATCCAGTCAACGATATAAGCTTCTTGAGTCAAAACCCGCTTAATTGCAACTCCCAAATCCATCTCATCTTCAACTAGTAAGACTCGCATACCAACATCACTAGAGCTAGAGGTGCTATGCTTCTTTATTTTCATAATTTCTCGCGCGAAAATAAAATGCAAACGAAACTCTAGAGACGAATACTGTCAGTAAAAAGTTTCAAAGACTATTACATCAAGTGGAGCTGCGGGAATAATTTATCGGTAGTATTAATTTTAGCCAAGCTCCGCCAGTATCTGGGTGATTTTTAGCTTCAATGGAGCCTTGGTGTGCTTGGATAATTTCTTGCACTAGTGAGAGTCCTAAACCGCTACCGTAACGAGAAGACACAGGCTTTTCAGTCTCGGAATCGGATACTTGTCTGGTTCTGGATGCGTCTCCTCGATAAAGTCGATCGAATATATGTGGTAAGTCAGACTCAGAAAAGCCAGAGCCGGAGTCAATTATATTAATTTGAATATAGTGCTCGTTTTGCTTGGATGCTAGTTGTGCATCTTGAGTCTGAGAAACTAGTTCAACTTCAACCTGAATAGCTCCCCTAACAGGACTGTGTTTAATGCCATTATCGAATAAGTTGAGAAAAACTTGAGCGATCCTAGATTTATCTGCTTGCAGGTCGAGTCGATCGGGTCCAGAGTAAGCACAGCTGACTTGTTTTTGTTTGGCTAGAGGTTCTAGAGTGTGCCAGACAGAAAAAATTAACTCCCGCAATTCAATAGACTGATAATTTAGATTTTGAACGGGATTTTTTTGTAACTGACTGATTTCTAGCCAGTCTTGGACTAGGTTAATCAGGCGGTTAATTTCTGCTAACATTTTCTCGACCCAGCGCTTTTCAGGATTTTGCAGTCGCTTTTCCAAAGATTCTGCTACTAAAGCAATTGCCGTCAGCGGAGTTCTGAGTTCGTGGGTGAGGTCGGAAAAAGCACGATCGCGGGACTGGGAAAGTTCGACTAAAGGTTGCTGGTTTTCGAGGAAAACAGCTACTTGTCCCTGGGGAAGAGGAAAGCTCGATCCTTTTAACGCCAGGGATTCTTTGGCGGCGATCGCTTCTTGAGCAGCGTATTTAGTGGTGTAGAATACCCATTCTTGAACTTGAGGTTGTTGAGTCTGACGAGTTTGCTCAATTAGCCGATCGAGTTCGTAGGAACGAACCAATTCTAGCAGCAAGCGCACCTTTCCCCGCTGCCAGCGATCGATTGCTAACAACTCTCTTGCTTGTTGATTGCACCACAGCAGTTGATTTTCTTCATCTACTCGCAAATATCCAATTGGCGCTCCTTCCAACAAATCCTGCCAAGTTTGCAACTCTACCTCTAGCTGCTGGCGTTGTCGTTCGATGCTATTAATCACGCGACGCACCAAGGAAGTTAGAGGTAAAGAAGTCAGGGAAGTGGTATCGGTAAGTAATAGACTAAAAATTCGCCGCAACTGTCGCTTGTTTTGCAACTGTTTCCAGAAGTAAAAACCAATTCCTAAACTTAACCCCAGAATAAATGCGATCAAAAAAGTCATTGGTTATACTCCTTCGGACGAAAAGCAACAAAGTTTACTTCTTACCGATAATTAAACCTTCTGACCTCTGCCTCCCGCCTCCTGCCTTATTCAAAGTAGTCAGCATCTGATTCAGCCAAAGCGATAACCAAAGCCGCGTACTGTCACCAGATATTCTGGCTGACTGGGATCTTGCTCTAATTTTTCACGCAACCAACGAATGTGAACATCTACAGTTTTGCTATCCCCCAGGAAATCAGGTCCCCATACCTGTTCGATTAATTGTTCCCGCGACCAAACTCGCCGAGGATAACTCATAAATAACTCTAACAAGCGAAATTCTTTGGGAGAAAGATTGACTTCTTCACCCCGAACAACTACTCTGCATTCTTGGGGAAAAAGGGTAATATCCCCAAAATGCTGTACTGGGTTGGGAACTTGGTTGCAGTAGCGTTGACGGCGCAGCAAGGCGCGACAGCGAGCCACCAACTCACGCATGCTGAAGGGTTTGGTGAGGTAGTCATCAGCTCCTACTTCTAAACCAAGAACTCGATCAGTTTCGCTGGCTTTAGCGCTCAGAATTAAAATCGGGACAATATTTCCTTGGTAGCGCAATGAACGGCAGATGTCTAGTCCATTGACTTGAGGGAGCATCAGATCGAGGACAATCAGGTCAAAAGGAAATTTAGAACTATCAACTTCAGGATCCTGAAGCAAGTTTAGAGCTTCGCGTCCATTGCTGACCCCAGCAACCTCGTAGCCTTCTTCTTCTAAGGCTAGAACAATCATATCCTGAATTAAATCCTCGTCTTCTACGACAAGAATTCGATTCTTTTGCACTAATTCCGGGTGAGAAGAACTCTGGGGTAGGTCTAGAGATAACATAAATACAGTCTCGTTCTCGCTTTTATGCCAATATATATACCAAAAAGGTACATATGATATTGATTCTCAATGAATTGTGTTTTAGCTTCAAGATAGAGTAGGGTTATTTTAAAAAAGAGCAGATGCTACTACATTTGACTACTTGGCAAGAGGTTGAAGCTTACCTAGAGCAATCACAGGGAATCATCATACCGATTGGTTCTACAGAGCAACACGGTCCTACAGGGTTGATTGGCACTGATGCAATTTGTGCTGCAGCGATCGCTAAAGGTGTAGGCGAGGCAACTAGTGCACTCGTCGCTCCAACGATTGGGGTAGGTATGGCCTTACACCATACTGATTTTCCTGGTACTATTAGCTTACGTCCCAGTACGCTAATACTCTTAATTGTAGACTATCTTACCTGCTTAGCTAAAGCGGGGTTTACTCATTTTTTCTTTATTAACGGTCACGGCGGTAATATTGCTACTCTCAAAGGCGCTTTTGCGGAAACTTATTATCACCTGGCTAACTTAAATTTACCTAACGCTTCACAGGTGCGTTGTCAGCTAGCCAATTGGTTTACCTGTAAATCGGTTTACGAGTTAGCTAAAAAACTATACGGCAAACAGGAAGGTTCCCACGCTACTCCCAGTGAAGTAGCTTTGACTCAGTTTCTCTATCCAGAAGCAATTAAACAAGCGCCGCTAGCACAGAAAGTTAATTCTGGACATCCAATTTACAGTGCTGCAGACTTCCGTCGCTGCTATCCTGACGGACGCATGGGCTCTAATCCTGCTTTGGCAACTCCCGAACATGGCAAGCAGTTTTATGAGTTGGCAGTCAAACAATTAAGTCAATCTTACCTAGCATTTGTTAGCAACGAGTGAGGAGAAAAGGAAAGGTGAAAGGGGAAAGCAGGAGAATAACAAACAGCTAACACCTAACACCTAATACCTAAAACTACTAACCTTAAGTTAAATCTGGCTTGGGTGTTCTAGGCGTGCTTTTTGGCAGTTTGGGTTCCTGGATATAAGCTGTTGGCAGTTCCCCAGTCAGGGAGTCTAGGAAGACAACAATGTCTTTAACTTCATCGTTAGAAAGTTCTGTTCCTAATTGATATTCTGCCATCAGTTTGACTGCCTCTTCGAGTGTTTTCACCGAACCATCATGAAAATAAGGTGCGGTTTGAGCAACATTCCTGAGAGAAGGAACTTTAAACACCATGCGGTCTGATTCTTTGTTGGTTACCTTATAACGGCCTAGATCTTCCTCATTAGGCCAAGGCTTGACCGCTCCTAATTTGTCATAGGTCTGACCGCCAAAATAGGTTCCAGTATGACAAGCAGCACAGTTCTGCTTAAATAATTTCAAGCCTCTTGTCTGTTGCTCAGTAAGTGCTGATTTATCCCCAGCAAAGTATTTGTCAAAGGGTGCAGGCGTAACTAATCCTCTTTCAAAGGTTCCAATTGCTTTGCCTAGATTTTTATAAGTTACGGGATTTGGATCTTGTGGGAATGCTTCTTTAAAGGCTGCCACATATTCGGGCATCGAATTGAGAACTTCCAGGACTTTTTCATTAGAAGGCATTGCCATCTCACCTGGATTGAGAATTGGCCCTAAAGCTTGCTCTTCTACATCTGCAGCGCGACCGTCCCAAAACTGAGCAACATGAGCGGCAGCATGATATACAGTGGGAGAGTTTCGATCGCCACGCTGACCATTATGTCCAGGAGAAGTCGGCTCGTTATCTACCCCGTAATTGTTGAGTATGTGACAGCTATTACATGAAATTTGTTGACTTTTGCTGAGCCGCTTCTCGTAATAGAGTTGTCTGCCAAGATCGATTTCAGCCTGAGTTGGCTGCTCATTAGCGATGAATAAATTTTGTGGTAAAGCTGGTTCAAAGAGACTGAGATTAGCAATATCTTGTATTTGCGCTTTCTGTGGCGAACAAGCTATAGCTACAGTCAAAGTAGTAACAAAGATCGCAAACAATAGACATAATCTTTGCCAAGAGTTTCTTCTCGCTCTAAAAATCATTACAGTAAAACTATTTATTCATTGACTAACTACTATAGATTAAAGTTTGTGTTGTTAAGGCATTAATGTCAACCTGTCGCAATTTATACCAATTTATACATTGATTGTAGAGGAATGTTGTTTTTATTTTCTACAAAAACCAAACGATGTTACTTAGCATTTATAGAAAATAAAAATGTAGTATATATGACATTTGCTCTTATTTTTAAATGTCATGTTTTTTTGATTGAGATTAAATATTTAAACTGTTCTTAAAGTTCGATTAGGCAAATAAATATATATAATAATTAAAACAATAAACAAGATGGAAGGTAACGAGGTCTATAGGGGATGAGAAGATTTTATCCTAACAAACGGATGACAAGGTCAAATATTATACCTACCATCCTCTTCTTTATGGTTGTATTTGGACTGTGGAGTTGCTCTCAGCTATCAGATCAATCAAAAACCTCGATATCGCCAGAACAACAACCAATAATTGCTACTATAAGCACAGAACCAATTCAGCCTATTCCTTTAGAGCTGAAACTAGACGAAAAAAAGGTCGAGCTAGGAGATCAGCTTTTTCACGATCCCCAACTCTCAGGCAATAACAGCATTTCCTGTGCTAGCTGCCACGATCTCAATCAAGGTGGCACCGATCGCTTAGCCCGTTCAATTGGCATCCAAGGAACTGCGGTCCCAGTTAATTCACCCACAGTATATAATAGCGGATTTAATTTTAGACAGTTTTGGGATGGAAGAGCTAGAACACTAGAGGAGCAAATTGAAGGTCCAATCAATGCAGAAGCTGAAATGGGTTCTAATTGGCCAGATATAGTTAGTAAGCTCAAGCAATCCCCCGAATATACCTACCTTTTTAATCAGACTT
>JBFRWL010000209.1:0-5749 GCA_051439565.1 Prochloraceae cyanobacterium | reverse complement strand
ATGCCAGTTTTATTATTCATCCCGATACAGGAGAAAGAATTTATCGCACGGGGGATTTAGGCAGATATTTACCCAATGGCGCGATCGAGTTTTTAGGTCGAGAAGATGCTCAGGTGAAGGTGCAGGGTTATCGCATTGAGTTGGGTGAGATTGAAACGGTTTTAGCAACTTATACAGGAATACGTCAAGCAGCAGCGATCGCTGTAGGCACGAAAGCTCGACGTTTAATTGCCTATCTAGTCATAGATTCAGAGTCCTTTGATAGAGAAGATTTAAAACATTTCTTAGCTCAAAAATTGCCTGAATATATGATTCCTCACCAATTGATTGAATTAACAGAAATGCCTCTAACTGTTAATGGCAAAGTTGATCGCAAGGCACTTACTAATTTAACAAAAAATCGGGATGACACTTCAGAAAGTACTACCAGTTACTTAGCGCCTCAAAATGAAATCGAACAAGTATTAGTAGAGGTTTGGCAACAAGTTTTATCTTTAGCAAAGATTAGCATTAATGACAACTTTTTTGCCATCGGTGGTAATTCTTTGGCAGCAATTCAACTTATTACCAAGTTGCAAGATATTTTTCAAATCAAAATTCCTTTGAGAGTTCTGACTACTAGCCCTAATATCCGAGCTTTAGCAGTAACTATTGAAACTATGTTACTCAAAGATATCGATAGTGAAATTGAACAAATGAGCGAAGCAGAAGCCCAAATAATTTTACAAAACTCTATATAAAATAATTACAAATGAACCCAACCAATAATAGTATTAAGCAAACAAAAGAGCTAAAACAAGCTTTGCTCAAACAGCGTTTAGCCAAAATATCGAGTAAAACTCTCAATCTTGCTCCTGAAAAAACTTCTCCTCAACTTACTGAAAATCCCAGAGAAAGATACGAACCTTTTCCTTTAACTGATATCCAACAAGCTTACTGGATTGGTAGAAATGATTCTCTAGAATTAGGCAATATTGCTGCCCATATTTATGCAGAATTTATCTGTGTCAATTTTGACTTAGATCGTTTTACTCAAGCTTGGCAAACTATAATCGATCGCCATGAAATGTTAAGGGCAATTATTTTAGCCGATGGACAACAAAAAATTCTCGAAACCGTACCCCCTTACCAAATTAAAACTATCGATTGTAGTCAACTAAATGAATACCAAACAGAACTAGAATTAAAGCAACTGCGCGATCGCCTTTCTCATCAAATTCTCAGTACAGATCAATACCCTTTATTTGAAATTTGTGCTGTCAAACTAGACGAACAAAACACGCAAATATGTTTGAGCTTCGATCTTCTCATCGCCGATGCTTGGAGTTTTGAAACTATTCTCAAAGAAGTCAGTCAACTCTATCAAAATCCCCAGCTAGATTTACCGCCAATAGATATATCATTCCGCGATTATGTTTTAAAGGTTGAATCCCTAAAACAAGCTTCTAGCTATCAAAATTCGCTTAATTATTGGCAAAAGCGTTTAGCTACTCTTCCCGATGGACCAGAATTACCACTAGTTAAAAATCCCGACCGACTAGAAAATCCTCGTTTTACTCGTTATAAGTCCTGGCTCAAAGCACGAGACACAGAATTACTTAGACAAAAAGCAACTCAAAGGGGATTAACTCTATCGGGACTGTTACTAGCGGTCTATGCAGAAATATTAACTGCCTGGAGTAGAAAGCCTCACTTTACCATTAATTTAACTCTCTTCAATCGTCTACCTTTACATCCCCAAATCGATCGCCTGATTGGAGATTTCACTTCTCTAACTTTACTAGAAATTGATAACTCGGCAAAAGAAGACGACTGTTTTTTAGCCAGAGCCAAACGGATTCAAACTCAACTCTGGGAAGACTTAGAGCATAGTTCCGTCAGTGGTGTTCGCATCATTAGAGAATTACAAAAAAGTCGTGGCAATCAAACAGTGACAATGCCTGTTATCTTTACCAGTACTGTTGACGTTGAAGCTACAGTCGGTCAAGAAAATAAGGTAAAAACCTTTGGCGAATTAATTTACGGTATTACTCAAACCCCTCAAGTCTGGTTAGACCATCAAGTATTAGCCAATGAAGAGGGATTAAGCTTTAATTGGGATGTAATTGAAGAGATTTTTCCCGATGGAGCGATCGAGTCTCTGGTTACAGCACATCAGCATCTTTTAGAACAACTAATAGCCGATGATGGCATCTGGGAAGCACCGACAGCTTTAATTACCCAACAGCAACAATTCCCAGAAGACGGTTTTTATCAAGCGATCGCTGCTCCAGAATTATTACCCCCAACTAATTATCTTGCTCCCAATAACCCCACCGAAGGAAAACTGGTAGAAATTTGGCAAGAACTATTAGAAACAGAGAAAATCGGCATTAACGATAACTTCTTTGAGTTAGGCGGTAACTCTTTAATTGCCATTCAATTAATGTTGCGTCTGCGAAATGATTTCTCAGTAAATCTTCCTTTAGGTAAATTATTACAAACCACCACGATCGCCCAACTAGCAGCAACTATCAATGAACTGACGATCTCGCCCAGCAACTTGGAAGAATTACCGGTATTAAGCTCGGCACCAGAAGAGAAATATGAGCCATTTCCCCTAACTGATGTCCAACAAGCCTACTGGCTGGGGCGCAGTGGTGCTTTTACCCTGGGTAATGTGGCAGCCCATCTCTATGCAGAATTTGATAACCAAGATTGGGATGTTGCCAGATTTGAACGAGCCTGGCAGAAAGTAATCGATCGCCACGAAATGTTACGGGCAGTCATTGGTACAGATGGTAAAATGCGGGTTTTGCCAGAAGTTCCTCCCTATCGAGTCTCCATTATAGATTTGCGGGCGAAAGAACCCCAAACCGTTGAGAGAGAACTAGCAGCAATGCGCGATCGCCTTTCCCATCAAATCCTTCCTGCCGATCGCTACCCCCTGTTTGAAATTTCTGCTGTCAGATTAGGGGAAAAACATTTTCGCATTTACTTTAGTCTCGACTTAATAATCGCTGATGCTTGGAGTGGAGAAATCTTAACTCAAGAATTATCCTTCTTTTATCAAAATCCCGAACTGGAACTACCACCGCTAGAAATATCATTTCGAGACTACATTCTCGCCCTACAGCGTTTTCGAGAATCTCCCACCTATCAAAAATCCCTCGATTACTGGCGCGATCGCCTCTCTACTCTCCCAGCAGCACCAGAGTTACCCCTGGCAAAAAATCCCCGCGCGATCGCCTCTCCCCAATTTAAACGTCGCAGTTCTACTTTAGAACCTGCTACCTGGCAAAAACTCAAACAACGGGCTGCCCAAGTAGGATTAACCCCTTCTGGCATTTTATTAGCAGCCTACGCGGAAATTATCACGGCTTGGAGTAAAGACCCCAGCTTTACGATTAATTTAACTCTGTTTAACCGTATACCCATTCACGAGCAAGTTAACGGTTTGGTAGGTGATTTTACCTCGTTGACTTTACTTGCAGTGGATAATTCGGCAGCAGATACCTTTGTGATCAGGGCAAAACGCATTCAAGCTCAACTGTGGCAAGATTTACAACATCGAGAAGTAAGTGGCGTGCAGGTTTTGCGAGAAATGCAAAAACAAAAGGGTGCCACGGTTAATATGCCAGTTGTATTTACCAGTACCATCGCCGTAGATACCAATCAAGACCAAGAAACTGCGGTCGGGTTGGGTACTGTTGATTATTTATTAACTCAAACTCCACAAATTTGGCTCGATCATCAGATTTTTGAAGGGGGCGGTCAATTAATCTTTCACTGGGATGCTCTCGAAGAGATTTTCCCTCAAGGAGTTTTAGATGAGATGTTCGATGCCTACTGTCAATTAATTAATCGATTGGCAGAAACAGAAACAGTTTGGCAAGAAAATACCCCGCAAATCCTACCCGCTCACCAGCTAGAGCAACAAACTGCCGTTATCATTAGCGATACTGAAATTTCTCACGAATTATTGCACAATCTTTTCTGGCAACAGGTAAAACAAAATCCTCAACAACTGGCGGTTATTGCACCAGAGCTGCAACTCACTTACGCTCAACTGGGCGATCGCGTAGCTGAGCTAGCCACCCGACTACAGCAGCTAGGTGCTACTCCCAATTCCTTAATTGCCGTCGTCATGGAAAAAGGTTGGGAACAGATAGTGGCTACTTTAGCCATCTTAACTGCTGGGGCTGCTTATGTACCCCTCGATCCCCAATTACCGACTGGCAGACTGCAACAATTACTAGAACAAAGCCAAGTTAAATTAGTTTTGAGTCAATCTTCAGTATTAGAAAAAGTAAAATTACCATCTGTACTAACCAGTATCTGTCTGGATAAAGAGCAACCGAGTGAAGAGGGAGTTAATTACTATGGCGATCGCGTTTTGAATTCATTAGCAAAACCAGAAGACATTGCCTATGTAATCTACACTTCAGGTTCGACAGGAACTCCCAAAGGAGTAGTAATCGATCATCGGGGTGCAGTTAATACTATTCTCGATCTGAATCGACGTTATCAACTAGGCATTGGCGATCGCGTTTTAGCTTTATCCTCCCTCAGCTTTGATCTTTCGGTCTACGATATTTTTGGCACTCTGGCTGCTGGTGCGGCGATCGTCATTCCCGAAGCTAAGAAAAGTAAAGATCTTGCTCATTGGACGGAACTCGTCAGACAACATCGAGTGACCCTGTGGAATTCTGTTCCCGCTTTAATGCAATTGTGGATCGATTATCTTAACTCTTCTGAAACAGAAGCAGATTTAGCTAGCCTACGTTTAGTCTTGCTTAGTGGAGATTGGATTCCCCTATCCTTACCAGAAAAAATTAGAGTGATTTTCCCAGAAGTAGAACTTATTAGTTTGGGTGGTGCAACAGAAGCTTCGATTTGGTCGATCTTCTACCCAATTCAACAAGTCAATCCCAACTGGCAAAGCATTCCCTATGGCTATCCTCTCAGCAATCAACGCTGGTATGTGCTAGATGAAAACCTACAATCCCGTCCAGTTTGGGTACCGGGACAGTTGTATATTGGCGGGGTGGGTTTAGCTAAAGGCTATTGGAGCGACCCAGCAAGAACTAATGCTAGTTTCATCTTACATCCCCAGACGGGAGAGAGGATTTATCGCACGGGGGATTTAGGACGATATTTGCCCAATGGCGCGATCGAGTTTTTAGGTCGAGAAGATTATCAAGTTAAAGTGCAGGGATATCGAATTGAGTTAGGAGAAATTGAATCGAATTTAACTCTTCATCCCGAAATAGAACAAGCAGTGGTGATAGCTGTAGGAGAACAACAGGAAAGCAAACGCTTAATAGCTTATCTGGTGGCAACAACCGAAGCAATTCAAAATGAGGATTTACGGGAATTTTTGTCACAAAGACTGCCAGAATATTTGCTTCCCCATCAATTTATTTTCCTCGATCACCTGCCTTTAACTGCTAATGGCAAAATCGATCGCCAAGCTTTACCTTTACCAGAGCAGATTGTACCAGCCAAAGTATTCGTTCCTCCCAATACCGAAACAGAACAAATCTTAGTCCAACTCTGGCAAGAATTACTCTCTCGCGAGCAAATCAGTATCGAGGATAATTTCTTTGAGTTAGGGGGTGATTCCCTATTAGCAATTCAGCTAACTACTAAAATAAATCAGACTTTTCAAATTGAATTAGCGATCGAACAACTCCTGCAAGCGACTACCATCAGCAAACTAGCAACAGCGATCGAAGACATTATTTTTGCCGAAATCGCAGCTTTAGAT
>JBFRWL010000208.1:0-4737 GCA_051439565.1 Prochloraceae cyanobacterium | reverse complement strand
CAGATGTTTATAAGAGACAGTCTCAGGATTATTTGTATATTCCCTAACAAAAAAATGATTCTTAAAAAACTGTACCGGACTTTGAGTATAGAAAACAACAGAAGGTTTTTTAATCCCAATCATCCATAAGTTTTCTCCTGGTTTTTGTACCTGAACAATTGTAGTGGCAAGTTCTCGGATAGGAAGTTGACGTAGCCGATCGAGCATTAAGGAAGCAGGAGTAACAACAAAAATAAAACAGGTAACAAATCCAATCAAATTGGTTATGCTGAGCCAACGCCATTGATGTCTTTGCCTCAGAAAGAAGATACTAAATCCAGCAGTTGTTGACCAAATAACTGCTCCTCGCCAGGGTATGCCCGATTGATTAAGCTTCTCAGGTAAATCTGGTGCACTGGGATCGGGACCAACGAATTGAGTAACTAAGATAAAAGCAGTTGCTAACAAGACTAAAAACAAAATATTAATAATCCCACTAAGCAAGAGACCATAATTGCTTGTTTGTGTTTTTTTCTGCGGCAACGATCTCGAATTACGAGTAAATTCTTCACTCCACAACAAGGCAACTAAAATTGCAGCGGCAGGCATCAGAGGTAAAACATAACTCGGTAATTTGGTTGTGGCAATAGTGAAGAAGATAAAAATTCCACTAAACCAGAAGAGAGCAAATAAACTTAGTTGAGCAGAACGAGGTTGCTTGCGCCAGAAATCCCTTTGCCAAACTCTGAGACGAGCGATCGCCAGTGGTAAATATATCGACCAAGGGGCAAATAAACCTAGTATCACTAAAAAGTAAAAATACCAAGGTGCAGCATGATCGTTGACTACACTGGTGAAGCGTTCGAGATTGTGGTAGCCGAAAAAGGAATTAATATAAGTACTGCCATTCTCTAAAGTCACTAAAACATACCAAGGAATGGTAATTAAGCAAAAAATTAATCCTCCCCAAATAACCCTTATTTCTGCTAATACTTGCCAAAATTTGCCCAAATAGAGCAGAAACGTGAAAATAATCAACCCTGGTAAGACAACACCCACAGGACCCTTGGTTAAAACCGCTAAAGCAATCAAGATATAAAAAGCGACATACCAGGGATTAGGTAGGGAAAAAATTTTCCCTTGTCTTCCACTGTCCCCCTCTCCCAATCTCCCCTTCTCCTCAGAAACGTATCCCAGGAAAAAACACAGAAGCCCTCCTCCGATACAACCACTCAGTAACATGTCAGAAACTCCCGTGCGAGACCAAATCAAGGTTTCCATGTTAAAAGCAATCAGTGCCGATCCGATCCAAGCAGACAGCCATAATTGTCGTTGGGTTCGTTGGGTCTGATTAGCTGAGGGGGAGGCTGCAGCAGGGGTAGCAAAACCAAAATAGCGTAGAGTATAAAAGCCTAATCCCATTAGCGCGATCGCCGCTAAGGCTGAAGGTAGTCGTACCGCCCACTCATTCACGCCAATGAGTTTGTAACCAATTGCCATTAACCAATAAACTAAAGGCGGTTTGTCAAACCTGGTTTCGCCGTTGAAATAAGGGGTAATCCAATTACCTGTTTCTGTCATCTGGCGGGCAGCTTCAGCAAAAAGAGGTTCGGTTTCGTCAATTAATCCCGTACTGCCTAAATTCCACAAAAAAGCTACCCAGGCGATAATAACTAACCAGACGATCGAGAATATCCAGGTAGTTCTTGGATACTTTTCAAATTTTTGCCACCATTCCCCAATCGTTTGCACTGCCCTAAATTTGGTCATTTTCGCTCGCTTGCTTGCTTGTAGTCGGAATATTATTAAGTACTAATAATGTAATTTATACAGAATTTGAAAAATTTTATCAGCGATTCACTAAAGTAAAGAAAGAAATCGACACGAGTGGGATTTCACTGAGGCACTTCAGCAGGGAAGAACTCTCAGTAAAGACGAACTCAATACGTTACTAAATAATCTTCAGCAAATTTTGGGTTAGTTACAAGTCGGATCAATGTTGAAAACAAGATCTATAGATAAAAATTACAACAGTAGGAACGGGTATTGATCGAAGCAATCAAGCTGGAGTATCCTCTAAATGAAACCCAGCGTGACTCGCTTGCCAAATGCCCCAGAAACTCCTCTGCAAAAGATTGACCCCGATCTAGAAAGCACAGCAAAAACAGACTAATATCTGATCGATCGTTTAATCAGAAGAAGACAGTACCTCAAGTGGATAGCTTTAACAGCAACTACTGCTTTTTTAACTGTTGTGGGCAAAAATTTCTTGGATTCAAGAGATAAGGTCCAAAAGATAAGTAGTAAAGAAGAGCCAAAAGAAAAGTCCCCACTTCCGCAAACTTTTCAATTTGAAGTAATAACTATCAATAAAAGCGGTGAGAAAATTAATACTACTATCGGACAAGCAGAGTATCTTACCGAAGACTTAGGTAATGGCGTCACCCTAGACATGGTTGCTATCCCTGAGGGTATATTTACAATGGGTTCTCCCAAACAAGAGAAATACAGTAAATATCAAGAACGCCCTCAGCACGCTGTAACCGTTCAACCCTTCTTTATGGGAAAGTTCCAAGTAACTCAAGCACAATGGAGAGCCGTTGCTTCTCTAGAAAAAATCGAGCGCGAACTCAACCCCAATCCATCCAAGTTCAAAAGCAATAACCATCCGGTAGAAAAAGTTTCTTGGCAAGATGCGAGAGAATTCTGTCAAAGATTATCTCAGAAAACAGGAAAGAAATACCGCTTGCCTAGTGAAGCACAATGGGAATACGCAGCGCGTGCGGGAACGACTACGCCTTTTCATTTTGGCGCAACCCTGACTACTGATTTAGCTAATTATAACGGTCGTTATCGTTACCAATCTGAACCTAGAGGGAAATTTAGAAGACAAACTACTTCTGTAGGCAGTTTTTTCCCTAATGCTTTTGGCTTGTACGATATGCATGGCAATGTCTGGGAGTGGTGTGCCGATTACTGGCACAATAATTACCAAGGAGCGCCTACAGATGTTAGTATTTGGTCGTCTAATCCTCAAAATCAATTGCGCGTAATTCGCGGTGGTTCTTGGCACAGCGCTCCCTTAAGTTGTCGTTCTAGTTCTCGCGACAAGGCTACAATCAACCTTAGATACGAAACACTCGGACTGAGAGTCGTTTTAGTTACGTAACAATACCATTTCCTTAAAAGAAAGTTACAAATAGTGCTGTTAGCCCGTCTAGCAATTGATGCTCGACAATCAACAATTAGCTTCCCCCACCGATAGCCACTTTAACAATTTGCTGGTTTCAGTTACCACGCCAACACTCGTAGTGATAGAAGTTGAACAGATATAACAAAGACCCTACTATACCACAGGTCAAGCCGATGGTGAGAATGCCTTGGACTGGAAACCCACTGCCGAAAATAGTCAGAAATCCTAAAATCTGGCTAGCACCAGTATGACCTAACACAGCCAAACCAGGAACGTAACTTACTGCAAATAAAGTTGTTAACATGACACCAACTAACGCGATCGGCGCAGCAAAGCTCAGAAGTGCTGTTAACAATAGGGAACTAAGAAAACTAGGCAGAATGCTCATACTCAATGTCCCGAAGATAATCAAGGCTTCTTTCTAGAATAGTTGCAAATACTTTTTCTGAACGAAAATGTCAAAAATCTTAAATCTTCATTAAGAATATTGGTGAACCTCCGTAAATAGCTGTAATTTTCAATTCACAAAATACATTTTCAGAATCATAACTTTACACTTATCCCTGCTTTCGCTGCTCGATCGGCAGCATCAGCCACTTTGAGAGCATAATGGCTGGCAGTTGGAGTAACATACAAAGATTTTCCTTCTGCTAAGTGGTCTAATACCATTGAAGTATCTTTAGCAAACAAACCACGACGAGTGGCAACTTCGATTGGTGTCTTTTCCTCTCCCTGTATTAAAGTTCCCTGTTCTCCGACAAAAATCAGCGTTCCTCGGTCTCCATGAAGCTCAAAATTACGGGAACTTTGCCAGAAGATTTCACCTTTACCATAGGTAATATCTGCGATTAAACCATTAGTAAAACGCAGTTGGGCATCGCAAAGACAAGCGCGATAGTAGCCTGATTCTGGAGCATCCCAAAAACGAGATTGACAGCTTACAGAGGTAACAGTGCCAAATAAGTCTGTAAATCGGTGGATGCGGGAAAGGGCAGCACATAGAGGAAAACCATACATCTGATAGTGATAAGTCCAGCGACGAGGTGCGGGACGCTTGGGAGTAATCGTCGTGTAGCGAGCATAGAAAACATTGCCGATTTCTGGTAAGTACTTGCGTATGGCTTGATGTAAACCGCCGAGTAATTCAATGTGTTCGACGTGGAGAAGTTTCCCTTTAGTTGTGGCTAAATCAATCAATGCTCCTGCTTCTTTAGGGTTGAGAGCAAGAGGGTATTCGACAACAACGTGTTTTTCTGCTTCTAAAGCACTACGGACGATCGCCCCCCGATCGCGATTAATATTGCAAATCATGACTAAATCTATATGGGACTGGCTGACTAATTGTTGCCAGGAAGAAAGAGGCGATACCGAGTAAAGTTGGGAGAAAGCTGCTATTTTTTCAGGTGTATTACCAGTAAAAGCTACTAATTGACAGCGATCGTCTTGTTGCAAAGCCTCTGCTCGTCTTTGTGCCGCATATCCAGTCCCCACTAACCCCACTTTTAAAGGCATTGTAGTAGAGAACTTAGTCCATTTTTGATCTTTCATGCAACTAGATGTAAGTA
>JBFRWL010000207.1:0-8117 GCA_051439565.1 Prochloraceae cyanobacterium | reverse complement strand
GTATAAGAGACAGGCTCAAGACATCCAGAATTGGCACGCTAGAATTAGTAAAGCTGAAGCTGCAGGAAGATTAGATTTAGCTCAAGCTGCTCGAGAGAGAGAAGCAGCTTTGTTGCGTCAGGGAAATCAGCTTTGGGGACAAATGGAAGGCATTAAAAAGCGCCTCGTACAAACCAAAGAATTATTGCGTCAAATCCAACAACGAAAACAAGAAGTTAAGGTCAAAGCCGCGCAAGTAAAAGCATCCAATACAGCCTCTCAAAAAACTTCTAATTGGGACACCATTGGTTGGAATCAAGGAGCTAGTTACAAAACCTATAGTGGAGTAGGCGACTCCTTAGAAGAAAAATTCCAGCGTTGGGAAATGGACGAAGAGATAGAGCGCATGAAACGAAATTTAGGGCGTTAATGGCGCTAATTTAGGTTAGCTTACAAAGTGTTTTGTTCAACAGAGCTATCAGGATTGATTTCTCTGGCTGTGAGCGAGTTATCCTGTTCGAGGTAGCCGGCTTTTGGCTGAGAAAACGAACAGATGCCTTTTTCATAGTTAGAAGCGATCGCTAAAAATGCTCCTCCCAATATATAAATAGGTACCGGGGAAATAAATTCTTTCGCCCACTGGTAGAGTTCTGCTAAGGCAAATAATATGGCAAAGGTAGCAATCCAAACTTTCATTAGACTTATTCCTTACTAAAAGTGCGATCGCGAGAGTTAAAATCACTCTCTCGCGACAAGCACAAGCATTTAATTTAACCCACAGCGAATTAAACTTGAGCAGCTACCTTAGCAGCCTCACTAGCAGTCAAGCGATCGTAAGTTTCTCGCATTTTTAGACCCACCAGTACTTGAAATAAGCCACTGCCATTATTAGATCCAGGATATTCCTTGTCCTTGAGCAGCAACTCAGTCATCTCGCCGTAGTATTTGGTGCCTGTTTTACTGAGATGGCTTTCGATGTAAATGATTTCTTCTAAGTTATCGAACTGACCGTCTACTTCCAGAACAGAGACTTCGTGACCGTAGTAGTTATCTGGTCCATAATACAACTTGATGCCGGGATAAGCACAAGTGAGCTTGCGACCGCAAGGTCTCCAGTCAATAGTCGAACCTTCGTCAAACAAATAAGCTGGCTCGAAACCTTCAACTCCTTCTTTTTGAACTAAGCGCACCCGCAGAATCTTGTGTTCTTTATCCTCAACCAGTTGAGTTGGCAAAACCTGAATAACTACGTCAGCAAACTCCCTTTGTGGTTCGATGTAGGCAGTAAAATCAGGTTTTCTGGCATTGATTGAAGCAAGAACGTCTTCATAGGTATGACCCCTTTCTGCCATATCTCGCTGGATTTTCCATTGGATTTTCACCGGATCGCTGATGTCAAGATAGACGCTAAAGTCAATCAATTCCCTGACTCGCTCATCATATAGAGGATGAAGTCCTTCAATGACGATAACTTTATTGGGCTCTATTCTTTCAGGAGGATCAATTTCTCCTGTTTCGTGGTTGTAAATAGGTTTGTCAATTGCCTGACCGTTTTTGAGCGCCTTAATTTGCTCGGCCATCAGGTCAAAGTTATTGGCTTTGGGATTGAGTGCTGTAACTCCTGCTTTTTTTCTCCCTTTGCGATCGAGACTGTGATAGTCATCTAGACAGATAACTGTCATAAACTCTTCGCCGAACAGATCTTTTAATCTTCGTAAAAAAGTAGATTTACCGCATCCAGAGTCTCCGGCTACACCAATGAGAACCACGCGGTCGCTATGAGTGGTCATATCTTCCCCTCTAATACAAAACTGATTTTTAAGCTAATAGTGCTAGGCAATTTAAATTTCGAGCTTCCAGGTCAACTCTGTGTCAAGCAAGCGGCTGCTTACAAAAACTAAGACATCGCTATCTGTCAGGATTGCCCTGGGCAAAAAACTCTAGCCGGATCCACTAAGTATTTAATACTAAATTACTTTTCGTGGATCATAGCAGAACAGAATCTCTACTACAAGACTCAATTAAATTAGAGTTTTTAGTTAATCTAGGATTCAAGATTGAAACCCTATAGTCTTATTCTGCTTTTAAGGTACAAAACCAACCATCATCTGCAGAAGGGGGCTTACAAGCTTTTGAGGTTTCCTCAAAAGACAGCCCCTTGGCTTTTCAGCTAGCCAGTAGATGGAATTACCTTCCTCAATATTTATGCTAAGGTTTGTTGGTCATTTTAGATAAAGAAAAAATAAAATTAACTTAATCTTGATTATTTTTGCAGCGGTTTCTTTGCGTTCTGGATAAAATGAGGAATCTAACTTTTAGTTTCAATCCCTTTCAATTTGAGATTCAGGGACTGCACCGCCCCTTTGCACTCAAAATTGAGAACAAAATGGGCGAGGCGATCTGGAAAATACAATTAATCTCAAGTTGCTAGAGGTTGAAAGACTGTAAACTCCAAAGGAACACTCATAACAAGAAATAAATCATGGCACAGGCGAAAGCTAAAGCGGACATTCCCGTCAATATCTACCGTCCTAAAAATCCTTTTATTGGCAAGTGCATCGAGAATACAGAACTAGTTGCAGAAGGTGGAATCGGTACAGTTCGTCACCTTACCTTCGACATCTCTGCTGGAGATTTACGCTATCTAGAAGGTCAAAGTATCGGCATTATCCCGCCGGGAACTGACGCTCAAGGCAAACCCCACAAGCTTAGATTGTATTCGATCGCTTCTACTCGCCATGGCGATCATCTCGACGACAAAAGCGTTTCTCTTTGCGTTCGGCAACTAGAATACAAACATCCTGAAACAGGAGAAACCGTTTATGGCGTTTGTTCTTCCCATCTATGTAATCTCGAAGTAGGAACAGATGTAGCGATTACTGGCCCAGTCGGTAAGGAAATGCTCTTACCCGACGACGAGAATGCCAAGGTCATTATGTTGGCTACCGGAACTGGAATTGCTCCGTTTCGGGCTTATTTGTGGCGAATGTTTAAAGAACAGCACGAAAACTATAAGTTTAAAGGCTTTGCTTGGCTGATCTTTGGCATTCCTAAGACTGCTAACATCCTTTACAAGGAAGAATTAGAGAAATTACAGGAAGAATACAAAGACCACTTCCGGCTTACCTACGCTATCAGCCGCGAGCAACAAAATAACGAAGGCGGCAGAATGTATATCCAGCATCGGGTTGCCGAACACGCAGAAGAACTCTGGGAACTGATCAAGCAAGAAAATACTCATACCTATATCTGCGGTCTCAAAGGTATGGACGGAGGCATTGACGAAGCTCTCAGCGCTGCAGCAGCTAAGGAAGGTGTAGACTGGTCTGATTACCAGAAGCAAATGAAAAAAGCTCATCGCTGGCACGTTGAAACCTACTAGGTTCGAGTAGGGAATCGCACAATAGCAGTAATTTTTGAGATAGTCAACGATTACAAATCCCTAACTAGGAGATCGAATAAGGCGCGTCTTTTACCCTGAGGATTTACCCTCATACAAGACGCGCCACTTTTATTAGCAGTTCTCACCGTTGTGATGGTAGGGTAACAGAAAGTAATAAGTTGTGCTAAAGATGAGAATTAAGTTAAATTTAGTTAAGTTAGAATTTATCTAGAGTGAATACGTGCTAATCCTCTTGACAAAAAAGGTAAATTAAGTTAAGAAGATAAATTTATTTTTTGACTCGGCTACTTCAGCATCCCACTGCTAACAGTTCCGCTGAAGTTGAAAATCTAGCAAAAACCAGAATAAGAGAGAAAACTCGGAACATGAAATTTTCTTGGAGAACAGTCCTACTTTGGACGCTACCCCTGTTAGTTGTAGGATTTTTCCTCTGGCAGGGGACGTTTGCTACTACAACAAGTAATATGGGTAGCAACACTGCCAACACTCGTATGACCTACGGTCGTTTCTTAGAATATTTAGATGCTAACAGAGTAACTAGCGTCGATCTCTATGAAGGCGGTCGAACCGCGATCGTACAAGCAGTTGACCCAGAATTGGACAATCGATTACAAAAACTCCGGGTAGATTTACCTGCCAATTCCCCAGAATTGATTGCTAAGCTCAGAGAAGCAGATATTAGCCTCGATTTCCATCCGGTTCGCAACGAGGGAGCAATCTGGGGATTTTTGGGTAATTTAATCTTCCCCATTTTACTGATCGCCGCTCTATTTTTCCTCTTCCGTCGCTCTAGCAACATGCCTGGAGGTCCAGGTCAAGCGATGAATTTCGGTAAATCTCGCGCTCGTTTCCAGATGGAAGCCCAAACTGGGGTAGTGTTCGACGACGTGGCTGGGATCGAAGAAGCCAAGGAAGAATTAGAAGAGGTTGTTACATTTCTCAAACAGCCAGAAAGATTTACTGCAGTTGGCGCTCGCATACCTAAAGGCGTTCTGTTAGTAGGCCCTCCAGGAACTGGTAAAACCTTACTGGCAAAAGCGATCGCTGGCGAAGCTGGCGTACCCTTCTTCAGCATTTCCGGTTCTGAATTTGTGGAGATGTTTGTTGGGGTAGGTGCTTCTAGAGTGCGCGACCTGTTCAAAAAAGCTAAAGAAAACGCTCCTTGTTTAATCTTTATCGATGAAATTGACGCAGTTGGTCGTCAGCGCGGTGCAGGTATCGGCGGCGGCAATGACGAGCGCGAACAAACCCTCAACCAATTGTTGACCGAGATGGACGGTTTTGAAGGCAATACGGGCATTATCGTGATCGCAGCAACCAACCGTCCTGATGTCTTGGATTCTGCCTTGCTGCGTCCCGGACGCTTTGACCGTCAGGTAATTGTAGATGCTCCTGACATTAAAGGTCGAACAGCTATCTTAGAAGTCCACGCTCGTAACAAAAAACTTGCTGCTGATGTTTCTATTGAAGGGATCGCTCGTCGCACTCCTGGATTTACTGGAGCAGATTTGGCTAACCTGCTCAACGAAGCAGCTATCTTGACCGCCCGACGTCGTAAAGAAGCAATTACTATGCTAGAAGTAGACGACGCGGTCGATCGAGTAATTGCCGGCATGGAAGGTACGCCCCTAGTGGATAGTAAGAGCAAGCGCTTGATTGCCTATCACGAAGTAGGTCACGCTATTGTCGGTACTTTACTTAAAGACCACGATCCAGTTCAGAAAGTAACTCTAATTCCACGGGGACAAGCTAAGGGGTTGACCTGGTTTACTCCCGATGAAGAACAAGGCTTAACAACCAGAGCCCAGTTAACGGCACGGATAGCTGGAGCTATGGGCGGTCGCGCCGCCGAAGAAGAAATCTTCGGTTACGATGAGGTAACTACAGGTGCTGGCGGTGACTTACAGCAAGTGACCAATATGGCCAGGCAAATGGTAACTCGCTTTGGTATGAGCGAGCTAGGCCCTGTATCCTTAGAAGGACAAGGAGGAGAGGTCTTTCTCGGTGGTGGGTTGATGGCGAGAGCTGAGTATTCTGAAGAAGTTGCGGCTCGCATTGACCATCAGGTGCGGGAAATTATAGAACAGTCTCATCAGATAGCCAGAAAGATTATCCAAGACAATCGAATTGTCATCGATCGCTTGGTAGATCTATTGATTGAAAAAGAAACTATTGACGGCGAGGAATTTCGTCAAATTGTAGCTGAGTACACAGAAGTACCAGAAAAAGAAAGGTTTGTACCTCAGTTGTAATTAAAATTTCTGGTCACCAGAATTATTCCCACCTGAATTAAATTAGGAGATGGTCGATGCCGTCTCCTAATTTTTTGAGGACAGTCTAATATAAATTACGGTTAATTAGTTATTATTAACAATAGTTCAGAATTCTCAGTTCTGCATTCCTGTTTAACTCCTTGAATTAGTTCAAAAATACTTATTCGTTACTGCAAAAGTAACTGGAAAGATACAACACTCTATTATCCTAAGTGACAAACCCGAAACCCTTAAGCCCTAACTTAACCTAAGTCTCTAGCTATTTTCGCTAAATGGTATAACGATATGATTCAGCAATCAGTCAGTTTAATAGCAGCAGCCATAGTTAGCTTTAATTATCACGGAACTGCCTTAGCAGCTAATCCTGTTCCTAGCAACTCCGAAGATATACATCATACCCAAAAAGTTGAAAACAAAGAGCTGCCATCATCTAAGCTCAAAGAATTTTTAAGACTCCACTGGTTCGATTTGGAATACTTTACTACCATATCCATAACATTTTTAGCCATATTTATAGGAACCGGAAGATCTCTAAAGTATCAAAAATCAACTGCAAAAGGCAGGCAAAAAGCTAGCTCTTCAGTTAAAACTCTTCACACTGAAGACTTAAAAACAAGAAAAAGCCCTCAGATCTCAAGCAACACCTCAGACAGGATAACCCAAACACAGACGACACGATCGGACCATTCGAACCATGCAAGTGTATCAGTCGAAGCGAAACCTTTAGGTACTACCGATAAAAAATCATTAGACGAGCAAGAATATTATTACAGAAAAAAATATCAGAAGCTACGAGAGCGGGTGCGAAAATTACCCCAATTTGCTAATAATTCTACCTGGGATGTAGATACTTGGGAAATAGATGTAGAAATAGCCCGAATAGTTTTATTAGAATCTCTTGGAGATAAGGAAGAGCTTAACCATGTTCTTCGTCAAAGCGATCGAGCTATAGACTGGGAAATATCTTTACTAGAGTCGGAATATCAGGCTAAAGTTTCTGAATACATTGAGAAGATTTACAATTGGGCGCACAACTTACACAAATTGCGCCAGCAAAATCTATCTGAAGACTAGCATAATTCTATCCACTAACAAAAACAATAATGCCTGAATTGAAACATAAAAAATTAGCGAGAACTCGTTATGAATGAGATATATAAGCTAAGGATTTACTTGTCTTTGAGTGGCTTCATTCATTTGTTACCAATAGTTTCCTTACTGTTCATTAACATCCCCGCACTGACAGAAATAATAATTGAGGAAATAAAACTTATTGAAGGAATAGAACCAAATTCACCAAGTCTAGTCTTATTAATTACTCATCTGTTAACCTTTAGTTTTGCTGCTAGTTTCTTATGCTTCGGGGCCTATTTAAAGAAAATACTTATTCGTTACCCTAATCTAATATTCCAAGTCTTATATTTTCAAATAGGATGGAGGATTTTTGAGATTGGTTTTTATTTTTTCAACCTTGCCAAAAGTGCCGATATTAAAAGTTTAGATACTTGGGATTTTAGGCTTTTATTTACTCAAATTATGTTCATTATCGTACACTTTTTTATCTTGCAAGACTGTAAGAATTTGTCCAAAAAACTAATAAAAGCGGAATCTAGGTAATTTTAGAGTTATTGTTAATCATTCGTAGCAAACCCTATTTATTAGGTTTATTTGGTGGAAGATTTTTAGACTTGTACAACCCTCTCCAATAAAAGAAGAGAATTAGCGCTAGCATTGCTAACAGATTACCTAGAATTTGACCTGGTTCTGGGACGCTATGACTCTTAGGTTTAGATGGCGATGTCTTATGAGATTTATATGAGGATATTTGAGGTTTAGATAAAGATGTCTTAGCTGGCGATACTGCTTTGGGATTCATACCATCTGGTAGTTGTACCGCAACTTCTTCTTTTAGGCTGCCATCTTGAGGATCTACTCGCACTTCTTCGGTAACGGCAACGAAGGAAGTATAATCGGAGAGTAATCTATAGGCAAGAGCTGTATTAGTGACCGCCTCTATTTTTTCTGGAGTTTTTCCCCAGTGCATTTGGTTGCTTAAATCCTTGATTTTGGCACGACCCCACAATTGAGCGATCGCGCTATTACCACTAACTTGGTCGAAATTAACATTGAGGATTTTCTCGTAACTTTTGCCGCCAGCAACAGTACCACTTATCTTTAACTTGCCACTAGCACGATCGCTTTTGCGTCCGTATAAGACTAAAGGTTGGTTAGCAAATAAATCCGGCGCTGCTAAAGGATAGATTTCCGGTTTTTCCCCAGAACCGATCCAGGTA
The DNA here is from genome assembly GCA_051439565.1 of Prochloraceae cyanobacterium. Classification (GTDB taxonomy): domain Bacteria; phylum Cyanobacteriota; class Cyanobacteriia; order Cyanobacteriales; family JBFRWL01; genus JBFRWL01. The sequence goes on along the minus strand of JBFRWL010000207.1, from coordinate 168 downwards.
ACTTCTACATTAGTTAATACCGGATTATTGATTTCTTGAAAGAATTCTCTGGCTACCTCAATTGCTGGTTCGTTGGGGGGAAGAATTTCCGCTGTTCCCCTTCCTACTTCCGCCAGACGATTGATTAAAAAGCGATTAGTCGAAGAACCAACACCAAAACTATAGAGA
>JBFRWL010000206.1:0-11920 GCA_051439565.1 Prochloraceae cyanobacterium | reverse complement strand
AACTAGGAGGAATTACACCCTGGATTTTAGGATTAGTTGCTGCAGTTTTGTTATTTGCTTCAGTTTTAGCTCACGAGTTGGGACATAGTTTTGTTGCTATAGCTCAGGGAATTGAAGTAAAGTCGATCACACTGTTTCTCTTTGGCGGACTGGCTAGCTTAGAGAAAGAATCGGACACACCAATAGAGTCTTTTTATATAGCGATCGCCGGACCAGCGGTCAGTTTGCTATTATTTGCTCTGTTTAGTGCTATTGGTGTTAATGTAGCGCTTCCTGCTCCTGCCGTTGCTATTGTTTCCTTATTGGCTTCGATTAATTTGGTTTTAGCACTGTTTAATCTAATTCCTGGCTTACCTCTAGATGGGGGCAACATCCTCAAAGCAGCAGTTTGGCAAATTACAGGCAATCCTAACAAAGGCATTCTTTTTGCCAGTAGAGTCGGTCAATTCTTTGGTTGGCTAGCTGTAGTTGTCGGCGGACTAGCTATCTTAGGCATTAGTCCTGTTGGTAGCTTCTGGACGCTGTTAATTGGTTGGTTCTTGCTGCAAAATGCAGGTGTTTCTGCCCAGTCTGCTAAAATCCAAGAGAGTATGAGCGGTTTGACTGCTGAAGATGCTGTAATTACCAACAGCCCGATCGTACCTGCTAACTTGAACCTGCGCGAATTTGCTAACGAGTACGTAATCGGTCAGGACAAGTGGAGAAAGTTCCTTGTAACTGATGAAGAAGGAAAACTACTAGGTGCCGTACAAGTCGATTGGATGAAAAAAGTAACCACATCCGAATGGCCTCAGAGATTGGTGAAAGAGTTAGTACAGCCTGTGGAAACAATTACTATGATTAATTCCGATCTTCCCCTATTAGAAGTAGTGAGGCTGATCGAGCAGCAGGGTATCAAAGAGTTAACTGTGGTGAGAGAAAATGGCGTAGTGGTGGGGCTACTGGAAAAAGCTTCGATTATCAGCTTACTGCAAAAAGAAGCGCGAGCTAAACTTGCTTAAGCCTTTAGGTCGGTTAAATTACTGAGATTGTCTGGAATGGGGTGGTGGATGTAGAGACGGCAAAATTATCATCTGTTGCTATTGACAATGGCAATAGTCAGCCGATTACTGAGTATCGGTTATTGTCTGGGCTGAAGATGAGTGTGTTAGAAGAGGCGCTACGGCATAGTTGGACAAGGGATCAGACCCAGATAGGTGCTTGGTTGTTGAAGCAATTTCAGAGTTTATGAGGGGCGATCGCCTTCATTTCCCTTACTCCTATAGCAGGCGCGATCGCCTCAACACAAAATGAACTCAAACCAACAGCGGATTTCCTAGAGAATTAGGCACAGTTGAAGAATTTAGAGCTTCAGTCATAAAAGTTTACATCGAGCGGCGACTAGACATAGAATTAGGGTGGAGTAAAACTTTTGGCTGACAAATGGAACAAGATTTTTGGGGTAATGTTTCTCGCTATCCTCGCTACTTAATTAGTTTTAGTCTAGGTATATTCTTTGCTCTGTTTGAAAGATTAAAACCCTTACTCAAAAACCCGCTGACAGCAATAGCTCTTTTGGGCTTACTTTTAGGAAGTATTGCCTTTATATTTTTCACTCTGCGAGCGATGTTAGGATTAAATACGGTATAGGGAACTAGTTCAAACTATCCTTTGTCATTGGTCATTTATACCAACAAATGACCAACTAGAGCAAAATTTTACAAATCATTGAGGATTAATATAGTTAGAAATTATTGGCGATCGCTCTCTAGTCAGTTATCCTTGAAGCTAAAACCCAGAGGAAAAAAGCCAAGTAAGCACAACAAAGCCAGAACAATCGAATATTGCCCGTAGTTTAAATTTTAGGGGGCGGAAATCATGGCAAATAGCCGTCGAGTTTCTCGCGTTTCCTCGCTGATTAAACGCGAAATTAGCCAAATGTTACTCAATGGCATCAAAGACGATCGAGTGGGTGCTGGTATGGTTAGCATCACTGCTGTAGATGTTTCTGGAGACTTGCAACACGCTAAAATATTTGTCAGCATCTATGGCACAGAAGAAGCAAGAGCTCAAACCATGCAGGGACTCAAGTCCTCTACTAGTTTTGTACGACGCGAACTAGGTCATCGGATACGCCTGCGGAGAACGCCAGAAGTAGTTTTTGTTGAGGATCGTTCTATAGAAAGAGGCGATCGCACCTTACACCTGTTGAATCAAATCAGCCAGACTCGTCAAAATAAAGATGAGGAATTAGAAAACGTTGAGGACGCAGGTTAAAGTCTGTGGCTAATTTGCTACCAGATTGGACTCATTTTTCCCTGAAGGAACAGATCGGACAAATGGTTGTGGTGCGCGCTTCTGGCCATTTGTTCGATCGCCAAATTCGCTACCCTGTCTGGGAACCACCTGCCGCCAAGCTAGAGTATTGGTTGCAGGAATTAAACTTAGGCGGGGTAATTCTTTTGGGAGGGAGTGCTCCAGAATTGCTATTGCGCACTCAACAACTGCAAAACTGGGCAACAACTCCTTTACTGATTGCTGCTGATATAGAAGAAGGTGTAGGACAGAGGTTTGCCGGGGCTACTTGGTTTCCGCCACCGATGGCATTGGCAGCAATAGCTAATAAAAACCCCAGCCTCGCCGCAGAATATGCTCGGCAAATGGGGGCAGTTACTGCCACTGAAGCTTTAGCAATTGGCATTAATTGGATACTCGCCCCTGTAGTAGACGTTAATAATAATCCTGATAACCCAGTAATTAATGTCCGGGCATTTGGCGATCGCCCAGAAATAGTAAGTAACTTAGCCACTGCTTTTATCCAAGGAGCAAAGCCATACCCGATCTTAACTACTGCCAAGCATTTTCCCGGACATGGAGATACGGCTGTAGATTCTCATTTAGATTTGCCCGTATTGCCTCACTCGGCTTCTCGACTGGCACAAGTAGAATTACCACCTTTTGAGAGGACGATCTCTGCTGGGGTAGATAGCGTCATGAGCGCCCATCTAGTGATTCCTACCTGGGATTCTCAACGTCCTGCTACCCTATCTCAACCCATTCTTACAGGTCAATTGCGACACAGGCTAGGCTTTACTGGTTTAATTGTTACCGATGCTCTGATCATGGCAGGAGTAGCTAAGTACGCAGCGCCGGAAGAAATAGCGGTGATGGCAGTCGAAGCCGGGGCGGATATTTTATTAATGCCCTCAGATCCAGAGGTGGCAATTGCAGCAGTTGATCGGGCTGTGAGTTCGGGTCGCTTGAGTGTGGAACGGATTCGTACCTCTGTGGGACGGATTTGGAAAGCTAAGCAAAAAGTAATTACCTCACCCTCTCACTCCCTTACCCAATTAGCCCAGCCAGCGGCGATCTCCACTGCTGATGCCATTTTGCGAGAGTCGATGCAAAGAGGCGGTTCTTTGCCCATAAAACCTCCTAGCACTACTGGCAGAAATTTGATTTTAGTAGATGATGCTTTGGATTGTAGCGATTTTCTCACTCGTCATACACCTGCAGTTGCCATTCCGAAACAACTAGGTTATCAAACGCAACTGGTCGAGCGAAATAATCTGACGTTCAGACAAGATGATTCTAGAATAACGCTGCTACAAGTTTTTATCCGAGGCAATCCCTTCCGAGGCAGTGCTAGCTTAACGCCCGCAACTAAAAATTTGCTTAAGGAATGGTTAAAAAATCCTTGTCTGCAAGCATTACTGATTTATGGTAGTTCATATGTGCTAGAGCTATTAATAGATCGAATTAACTTACCTTGGGTATTTTCCTATGGGCAGACGCCCGCCGCTCAAGCGATCGCTTGTGAAGTCCTATTTGATTTGTCGAGCTTTGCTCACTCTAAGCCAGAAAGTTTTTTATGAATTTCAGTCGATATTGTCAACTTATCGGTTTCAGCTGGTGTGGGCTGTATTGTGGGATAGAGCTTAAATAATATCTACTTATTTCTCCTGCCTCAACAAATACGCTTAGACGCGTAGCATTTGACTGGACTTGATCCCAAGAGATGTAACTCTAGTTTTTGATAAATGTAACAAAATATACAGCAAAATTCTGTTTTCTTTATCCATTTATTGGACTATATTATTCATAGGGAGAGTTATTGTTCTGGTGAGTCCTTATGACAGTTAATACATTACCGTCTACCCCTTCTATTAATTACACCATTGACATGATTAAAGACGAAGCCCGTCAATTGGTGGAGAAAGGGGTTATCAGTCGCCGCCAACCTATATATGTACTTTGCCAATATATTCCTGCTCGCGAGTGGGTTTGTGTGGAGTGCGAATTAGAAAGATGCGACTACTTGTTACGAGATCAAATTGGCGATTTGATGCCTTCAGAAACATGGGATGAAGATTGATTAAAAATTAGTCAAGAATGAGTAGACCCTTATTGAACGGATTAGATGCACCCTAACCAGAAAAGAATCACTGAGTTGCCAGCGTTTGTCTGGCAACTAAAAGGGAGTCTACTTTACCATTACTCCTCTAGGGTAACTAAATTAGACAAATGATTAAAAAAATATAAAGAAGAGCAAAGATAGAAAAAAAATCAAAAGACTGTAACTATCGATACCGCGAAAATTAGATTTCTGTTTCTCACGAAGAAATTTAGATTACTATTAATTTTAAGCATTGTAAATCTACAAGAGCGATCCCATGGGTATAGAAACTTTGCCATCTGCCACTCCTGGTCGTTATTCCATCCAAATGATACAAGATGAAATACGCCAAATGTTAGAAAAAGGAACCATTAGTCGCCAGCAGCCCATCTATACTCTGTGCCAGTATATCCCTGCTCGCGAGTGGGTTTACGTTGAGTACGAGCTAGAAAGACAGGACTACTTGCTACGAGATCGCATCGGCGATCTAATTGGTTCAGAAATATGGAGTAGCGACTAACTAGAGCAAACAGCTTAAAAGATTATTTCAAATCACTGCTATTAAATAGCTCGTTTAATTATTGTTTTGACTAGTTAGAATCTGACTGACGTAATTCCTCCAATTCAGTTCTGAGAGCGACAATTTGTTCGGTAAGTTCCTTTAGCTCTGAGTGAACTTCACGATTAGGTGTAGGCGTCGAGGTTGAAGCGTTTGGAGTACTGGTTGTTGTTTCTTGTGAAAAGTTCGTGTTCTTTTGTAGTAAATTGTCAACAACCTTACGAGCTTCTTCCTCGGTCAGCTTGCCTTTTTCTGCCCATTCCTGAGTGCGTTCATTTAATTGTGTACTCAGCTCAGACCAAGCTTCATCTCGCTTTTGGGGATTTTGGATAGTTTCGACTAGAGAAGCTGTCGCCCCAACAGCGACGCGGAATCCTTGTTGTACTGATTCAAAGAAGTTGTTAGAGTTCATTTTTAGTATGTAGATGAGATTGATGTTAAAAGTTAGAAGATGGCAATCGAGGATAATTGCTAGTTAGCTTGAGAGCAGTCCCTGATTATATCTCTTAACTAAAGCTAACTCACTTGCTCTAGGTAGCGATCGATATCCTCAATCAAGCGGGTAAGTTCAGCTTCGCTAGTTAGTCGGATGCGATCGTCTCGAATAGTTAACAAGACTTTAGCAGCAAAGGGACTGGGATAAATATTAGGATTACAGAAAACCTCTAAAAAAATGTCGCCTGTGTAACGATATTCCATCGGCTTTTGCGGATTAGGTCTGCCTTTGCTGCTAGAAGCAGTAGCAGCAGCTTTAAGTCCTTGTATTAGTTGGGAAATCTCCCTTTGTAAATCTCTAGCAGCTTCAGGGGTGAAATGGAAGCTGACAGAGCCTTGAATGAGATTGAATGTAAGTTGCGTCATCAGCAATGAACTTTAATATAACGAACCTAATCTTAGAAAATTTTATGAATTTACTCAGGAAATTTAACAGAAAATTAGACAGATGTTAGTTTTTTCTGAAAAAGAATCTCACTGACTTAAGGTAATTTTCGTAAGAACAGTTAGAAATTAATCTAGTGGCTTCTACGATCGAGGACAACCGCTCTAAAGTTCGTCAGGTTTTAATTATTACCCTGCTTCTGAATCTCTTGGTAATGAGCTTGAAGGCAGTGGTGGGGTTAATTACAGGTTCTCTTAGCTTGCAAGCTGATGCCTTACATAGCGTGACTGATAGTGCTAACAACGTCTTAGGCTTGGTTGCTAGCCACTATTCTTCTCCTTACCCAGATCGGGACCATCCCTACGGACATCAGAAGTTTGAAGCAGTAGGAGCTTTAGGTATTGCTGCTTTTCTCGGTGTAGCTTGCTTTGAAATTATACAAGGAGCGATCGAGCGGATTTTTCACGGTATTACTGCGGTTAAAATTGCTCCCCACCAATTGTGGTTGCTGTTAATTGTTTTGGCGATCAATATTTTTGTTGCTTTCTACGAACGCCGAGTTGGCAAGCGTATTGGCAGTCCCATTCTGATTGCTGACGCTCACCATACCATGAGCGATGTTTGGATAACAATTACCGTGTTGGCTGGGTTAATTGGCATCTGGCAAAGCAACGAGTTGAATTTACCTCAACTTCAGTGGCTCGACGTTATTCTGGCTTTCCCGGTAGCTTTTTTGGTGATTAGGAGTGGCTGGCAAGTTCTCAAGGCTAATTTGCCCTGGCTGGTAGATGAAATAGCGATCGCTCCTGAAGCAATTCATCAAATCGTCATCCAAGTCCCAGGAGTAATAAATTGTCACGATATCGCCTCTCGCGGTTTGTTAGGACGGCAAGTTTTTATTGAAATGCATTTAGTTGTGGATGCTTCTGATGTGGAAACCGCTCACAAAATCACTGAGGAGGTAGAAAAGCTTTTAGACCAACGCTTCAGTCCGGTGCGGGTCTTAATTCACGTCGAACCAATAGATTACCAGTCCGATCAAATTAGCTTTGAAAGAACAGTTGAATAATTAAGTACTCCGCTGTCACAATCATAAGTACAAGACGCTTGATTAAAATGTTAAGCGACAATCACCCCGAAAGCTCGGTTTATGCTTGCGATTTAAGTGGACAACTTTCGTTGTTTCCAGCAGGTCTAATCTAGGGCTAAAGCCCCGCCGATTTATCGCGGGGTAAGCTTACTCTTTGCACGAACACGATGCACAAACTAGCGGATGCAATTGAGGCGAATATTCAAGTTCCTTTTCTTCACATAGCAGATGCGACTGCTGAGAGAATACAGACCGCTGGGATTAAAAAGATCGGTTTGTTGGGTACTCGATTTACGATAGAGGAAGATTTCTACACAGGTCGGTTACAGAACAAACATGGACTAAAGGCGATCGTTCCCGAGCAAGGTGAGCGCGAAACAATTCATGATGTTATTTATCAAGAATTGTGTCTGGGTATCGTTAATCCAGAATCCAAGAAACAATACGTCGAAATTATAGAACATATGGTTGAATCTGGTGCAGAGGGAATAATTTTGGGCTGCACCGAGATTGAGTTGCTTGTAAAAGCTGGAGATGTTGCGGTTAGGTTATTTCCCACGACTAGGATTCATGCGGAAGCAGCGGTAGAACGAGCGATTACAGCCGCATAAGACTTGACTACAGTGTAGGGACGGAAGCCGCTGTTGGCTTTTGCGATTATACTTATTTGACATGTATTCAGAAAAAATCTGGATATCACCAATCGATCGAGTGTACTCAAGGAACGGAACTCAATGCCATACGTTATGGTAGACATCGAATCTGACGGCCCGATTCCCGGCGATTACTCGATGATCTGTTTTGGCGCTGCGATTGTCGAACCCGGACTGGAACGCTCCTTTTATGGCCAACTCAAGCCAATTTCGGACTCCTTCATTCCCGAAGCGTTAGCCGTGAGCGGGTTCTCGCGCGAGCAATGCCTCGAATTCGATGACCCGAAAACTGTTATGGAGGAATTTTGCGACTGGCTTAAATCAAACTGTAAAGGCCGACTGATGTTCGTATCCGACAACAACGGATTTGACTGGCAGTTCATTAACTGGTATTTCCATCATTTCATCGGTGCAAATCCCTTCGGCTTCAGTTCAATGAATCTCGGTTCCCTCTACAAAGGAATGCAAAAAGATACTTTCGTTAACTTCAAGCACCTACGGAAAACGAAACACACGCACAATCCAGTAGATGATGCTCGCGGCAATGCTGAGGCGTTGTTACAGATGAAGGAGATGGGGCTCAAAATAAGTTTCTCATAGGTTCCTAGTTAACCATCATTCTGCAGCTTTAGCTTAGTTTTAGAGTGTCAATAATGGGGAAGAGCCAGTGCGCCATAATTGCTCTAACTTAGTTGCTGGCAGAGTCACATATAAGATATCGCCTGGACGGAGACTAGCTTCCAAAAGGTTGCCACCGTGTATGGTTTGGTTATTCCTTTCCAGATAGAGAGGTACGAAGTCAGCCTTCATAGCTATCTCTTTGACAATCTTGCCACAGAAGAAATGTCCTGGGGCGATCGTCTTGGCTAAGGCAATCCACAGCAGATCTTTAGTCAAGCCATTGCCTAAAATTCGACCCCCTAACGCTGCTGCTGCAAAGGAAGGGGTTGCCAGTTCGGTGGGACAAAGTACGGTTTCAAATTCAAACACTTCTTGCACCGATTGACCAAATTGGGGATCGTGACTGCGGACAACTACGGGGAGTTTGGGCACAATCGCCTTGGCAGTTAAGGCAATCTCAACATTTACCATATCCTTGCTGGTGACGGCAATCAGGGATTCTGCTCGCTCGATATTGGCAGCTTTGAGAGTTGCGTCAAAACGAGCATTTTCTATAATTACTGGCACACCGAGAGAACGAGCACTGTGGAGAAAGCGGTTGTTGGGATCGCATTCAATGACCGCGACCTCGTATCCTTGGGCGTGCAGTTGACGGACAATATGTATGCCGATCGCCCCCAGTCCGCAGACAATATAGTGGTTGCGGGTGGGAACTCGCGCCGCATCCCAAAACTGTCTGATGCGACTGCCCAAGATAAAATCGTTAATTAAAGCGTAGCAAACGCCAATTACTCCTGCTCCTACGAGCATTGCGATCGCCGTAAATATTTTGATACTGTCGGGTGCTTGTTCGGCAACTTCTTCTTTACCTCCAGCACCAGTAATCATGCCTACAGAAAAGTAGAGAGCATCAACTATTGAGATATTAAAATTAACTAAAACGTAGGTGAGAGTCGAGAGGGCAATTGTTACTAGCAGTGCTAAAGTTACCAGGGTGACGGGACGAAAGTGATGCTGATATTGCCGCAGGTTGGCGATCGCTTTGATCAGTTTCCGCAACTGATAGCGGCGAGTGGTGCGAACCAGAGGCTTAGTACCAATAATTAAGCGATCCCCTGTTTGCAGCCGTTCTCCTTTAACCACTGCTGAGACCAAATCCATCTCGCCCCTAGCTGGCAAGTAGTAAATCAACATGCGAGAGCGATTATTCCACAGTTCGCTCAATTTTCGTCCTAACCAGGGGTGGTTGGGATCGATTACTTCTTCGCGAATTGGCCAGGTTTGCTTGAATAGCTGCAGCTGTCCGATCGCTTTACTACCCAAACCAGCAAAGGCAAAAATTGGAGCTGCTAGCGCGGAAACGCTCATGCTGAAGTGATCGGAAAGGATGCGATCTAAGCGATCGCCTAAAGTTTGATTGAACAAACGGTTAACAATCCGAAGGTGGGGGTTGAGCAATCGCGCCTGGGTAAGAACTGCTAGATTCAGAGCATCATCATTACTGGCAAGTACCAGAGTATTAGCTTCTCTAATTCCTGCAGCGATTAGGGTAGGAGCAGCACGTAGCTCGCCAATAATAATGTCCTCATTTTTTAGGGCAGGGAGAGGGCGATCGCTGATGCCAACTACCGCTGCTCCTTGCCGCTTCAGCAAGCTGAAAATTTTATAACCAGTATTACCTAAGCCACAGACAATGATTCGGGGTTTCATCGACGGAGGGCGGTTGGCAGATATCTCTTTGCCTTTTATCCTTTAATCTATTATTTTCATCCATTACTACCCTGAAAAACTGTAGCTGAAAATACCGCTTGCTCAAAAACCTAACGCAAAATAGGTCCTGCTTCGACAATTTCCCGACGGGCCTTGGTAAATTTTTTGAAGTTTTCGATAAATTGACTGGCTAACTCCCGTGCCTGTTGGTCGTAGGCTTCTGGGTCGTCCCAGGTATTTTTCGGCTCTAAGATCTTGGTGGGTACTCCAGGTACCTGCTCTGGTACCAGTACTTTGAAGATAGGATGAGGTTTGTAGTTAACTGTATCTAAAAGTCCATTCAAAGCAGCAGAGACCATGGCTCGCGTGTGCTTAATCGCAATGCGATTACCTACACCGTAGGGACCGCCCGACCATCCGGTATTCACCAGATATACTTTAGTATCCTGATGCTGCTGCAATCGTTTTCCTAACATTTCGTCGTAAACTGTTGGTGACAGCGGGAAGAAGCACTGACCGAAACAGGCTGAGAAAGTTACTTGGGGCGCGGTAATACCTCGTTCGGTGCCTGCCAGTTTGCTAGTGTAGCCGGAGAGAAAATGGTACATGGCTTGCTCTTTGGTGAGCTTAGCGATCGGGGGCAGAACTCCAAAGGCATCGGCAGTAAGGAAAATGATCGTCTTCGGATGAGGTCCCACTCCAGAAAGGGCGCAGTTGGGAATATACCTTAATGGATAAGCTGCCCTAGTATTTTCCGTCAGGTAACTGTCGTCATAGTCGGTAGTTCGGGAATCTGGATCGAGAATTACATTCTCTAACAGCGAGCCAAACCGGATTGCGGACCATATTTGGGGTTCGTGTTCGGCACTGAGGCGAATAGTCTTAGCGTAGCAGCCTCCTTCAAAGTTGAAAATACCTTCTTCTGACCAGCCGTGTTCGTCGTCTCCAATCAGACTGCGTTCGGAGTCAGCGGAGAGGCTAGTTTTACCAGTGCCAGAGAGACCGAAAAATAAGGCGGTGTGACCGTGCTTGTCGATATTAGCGGCACCGTGCATCGGTAGAACGTTGCGCTTAGTCATGAAATAGTTCATCAAGGAGAAGACCGATTTCTTAATTTCTCCAGCGTAGCGAGAACCCCCGATCAGAACGATTTTTTTCGCCAGATGCAAGACGATAAAAGCCTCGCTGTGAATGCTATCTTCTTGAGGATCGCCGTGCAAACCAGGTACGGCAATAACGGTAAAATCTGCCTTATGTTTTGCTAGTTCTGCTGTTGTTGGTCGTAGAAAGAGTTGATGGGCAAATAAATTTTGCGACGCTAGTTCGTTAACAATGCGAACTCCGAAGCGATACTTGGGGTCTGCTCCCACATAGCCATCGAAGATATAAAGTTCCCGACCCTGAATATAGGAGAGAACTTTGCGGTATAGTCTGGCAAAATTTTCCTCGGAGATGGGAACGTTATCACGATTCCAATCGATATCGTCCCGACTGCTGGGTTCGTCGACGATAAATTTGTCGTTAGGGGAGCGACCTGTATACTTTCCTGTTTCTACTACTAAAGCGCCGTTGCTTGCCAGTTGACCTTCACCTCTTGCCAAAGCGCGTTCGACTAGCTGAGGAACGGACAGATTGCGATATATTTGACCTAGGTTTTTCATGCCCAGATCCTCTAGTCCGTAAGTAGAACTGCTGTACCAACTATTGGTACCGTTCGAATCTTTTGGGGTTGCGCTGGCTCGCTGTCGGTCTAGATGATGCTGGGTTGCTGGGGAAGTGTATAAACTTGCATCTCCATTGCTACCTAAAGTATTAATATTTTCCATTTATTCGGCCTCCAATTGACTCACTTAATTAACACCTCTCACTATCCAGAAGCAGTCAAGGTAAGAGTTCTGATGTAATTTTTTTAAGGAGCTTCCGGTTCAGAATTGAAATGTGCCGCAAAATCCCCGAAAAATTCAGGTAGTAGTCCTATTTGATTTGTGAATTGACTGATGCAGAAAGGGAATAGACAACACAAATCACACTG
>JBFRWL010000205.1:0-8960 GCA_051439565.1 Prochloraceae cyanobacterium | reverse complement strand
AGTGTGGGGAGTGTGGTAAGTAATTTTTCACGCTAGTCTCCCTTGTCCCCCTTGTCCTATCTCAACCCATCAATACAAAATTTACTTAGCAACCACAAAGATAACTAACTAGCCAGGTACTACAATCACCTTCTTATCCTCCTTACCGTCTAGATGGCGCTTGACATTTTCTGATTCGCGGGCGTAGTTTTCTAAAGCTTGCTTGTCTGCACTTGCTGGAACTTGAATAGTGCCACGAGTCTTGCCCATAATTTGAATTACTAGGGTAATTTCATCCACTACCAAGGCTGAGGAGTCTAATTGAGGCCAAGTTTGAACGTGGATCGAGTCAGTATGACCCAATTCATGCCACAATTCCTCAGCAATATGAGGGGCAAAGGGGGCCAAAAGTCCAATTAGCGTCTTGATGCCTTCTGCATAAACTGGCGAGTTTTTACATTCAGAATCAGCCAGGGCATTTCTCAGCTTCATTAACTCGGAAACAGCAGTATTAAACTGATATTCTCCTTCTAAATCTTCAGAAACGTCCTTAATTGCCGTGTGAATTGCCCGACGCAAATCTTTTTCCGCCTTGCTTAACTTATTGTTATTTTTCTGTTGGGCAGAAGAGGGATTAGCAGCAAATTCTTGTACTAAAAGCCAAACTTTATTCAAAAAGCGGAATTGCCCTTCTACATCAGCATCGTCCCATTCTAAATCTTTTTCAGGCGGTGCTTTAAATAAGATAAACATCCGCGCCGTGTCTATACCGTATTTGGCAATAACATCTTCAGGCGCTACACCGTTACCCTTTGATTTAGACATGGTGGCATAGCAGACTTCTAATGGTTCGCCTGTATCTGGATCGCTAGGATTGGCAGGATCGACAAGGTCAGAGGGAACCCATTTATCTTTACCAGTTTTATTAGGATTCATATAGGTTAGACCCTGCACCATACCTTGAGTTAGAAGGCGTTGGAAAGGTTCGTCACAGTTGAGTAAACCCCTGTCTCGTAGAACTTTAGTGAAGAAGCGAGAATACAGCAAGTGCAATATAGCGTGTTCGATACCTCCTACATATTGGTCTACAGGCATCCAATCGTTCACCTTATCTAAAGCAAACACTTGCCGATCGTTATTAGCATCGCTATAGCGGAGGAAATACCAAGACGAATCGATAAAAGTGTCCATCGTGTCAGTTTCCCGCTTAGCTGGTTCTCCACAAGTAGGACAAGGTACATTGACCCAGCGATCGAGTTTTGCCAAAGGAGATAGCCCGCGTCCGCTAAATTCTACATCCTCTGGTAACTGAATCGGTAAATCTTCCTCTGGGACTGGCACTATACCGCAGCTAGGACAGTGAATGACTGGAATTGGTGCCCCCCAATATCTTTGCCGAGAAATCAACCAATCCCGCAAGCGATATTGTACGCGCGCCTTACCGTATCCTTGTTGTTCGGCGTATTCAATAATTTTGTTTTTCCCTTCACTGGAGGGGATGCCGTCAAACTCCCCGGAATTAACCATAATTCCGGGGTCAGTATAGGCAGCTTGTAGAGGCTTGCTGCCATCTTCTCCTTCTGGGGCAATTACTACCTTAATAGGCAGGTTATTTTCCCGCGCAAATATGAAGTCCCGCGTATCGTGTGCGGGTACGCCCATTACTGCCCCTGTACCGTACTCGTATAATACGTAATCGGCAATCAAGATGGGAATTTCTTGGCCATTAAAGGGATTAATCGCCTTACCGCCCGTAAGAATACCGCGTTTGGGCTTATCTTCGGCAGTCCGTTCGATTTCACTCTCGCTAGCCACTTCTTGCCTAAAGGCTTCGATCGCTTCTTTTCGGTCTGGGGTAGTAACGCGAGGGGTTAAGGGATGTTCTGGCGCTAGTACGACGTAGGTAACGCCATAAACTGTATCGGGACGAGTGGTAAATACACCGATCGTCTCCTCCATACCGACAATGGGAAATTCTAAATAAGCACCAATAGATTTACCAATCCAGTTGGCTTGCATTAATTTTACTCTTTCGGGCCAACCGCTCAACTTGTCGAGATCGTTGAGCAACTGTTCGGCATAGTCAGTGATTTTAAGGAACCACTGTCGCAACATTTTCCGCTCTACTTTAGCACCAGAACGCCAGGAACGACCTTCGCTATCTACCTGTTCGTTTGCCAGTACTGTTTGGTCGATAGGATCCCAGTTGACCGCTGCTTCCTTTTGGTAAGCTAGTCCCGCCTTGAAAAACTGCAAGAAAATCCACTGAGTCCACTTGTAGTAGTCTGGGGAACAGGTGGCTAATTCTCTACTCCAGTCTAGGGAAAGTCCTAGTTGCTGGAGTTGCTTTTTCATCTGAGCAATATTCTTATAAGTCCATTGTGAAGGAGCAACACCTCGTTGAATAGCGGCGTTTTCAGCAGGCAAACCGAAAGCATCCCAACCCATAGGGTGAAGCACTCGATAACCCTGCATCCGCTTCGATCGAGCGATAACATCGGTAATGACGTAGTTACGGACGTGACCCATGTGCAGGTTGCCCGATGGATAGGGGAACATAGACAGGGCGTAGAATTTGGGCTTATCTTTATCTTCCGGGGTTTGGTCTAAGCCAACTTCTGCCCATTGCTGTTGCCATTTTTGCTCGATGTTTGCTGGGTTGTATCGGGACTCCACTAATGCCTCTCCATTGAAGTCGTACTTCTTTCATGGTAAACGCAGTTTGGAAACAGTGTCGCTTTAGCGAAGGGAGAAAAAACAGTTAGACTACTTATTTAGGTTATCAACTTAAGCCGCTAAATTCTTGTGGTGAGAAGGTATTAGGTTTTAGGTTAATTTTTCCTGGTCCACCTAACACCTAACACCTGGTCTCAACTAACCTGTCGCGCTTTAATGTGGTAGCCCTTATCTCTCTACTTTTTTGCACTTGCCGCAAAAGTGCGATCTGATTTGCTCCTAAATGCTGCCTGACAATCATCAGAGTGTTCCGATATAGTTTGGTCTTTTTTATTATCCGATATCAACCAACCTTCACAAGTAATTGCACTCATTAATAAATTGCTTAAAACTAACTTCATAATCCCTCCTTTTGTATTAAAATTAATTAGTCAATTTCACAAGAACAAATTCAAAAACAATCTAGTACCTACCTAATTTAATAACAAATAACTAAGTAAAACCACCAGTAAAAACGGGAGATTTCATTTTCTCTTTAAAAGAAATCCCCTAGATTTATCTATTCTTTAAATAAAAAAGTAATACTAGCACTTAATAATCAATTTTTTATCGATATATCTTTCTCTTGTCTCCCAAACTTGCCCATTTTATTGTCTAAAAAACTCCGCTCAAAACATGGACAATCTGATATGGCAGTCCTATTTAGGTTGTGCATCCAAAGAGTACTCAAAAGGCAACAGGCAACAGGGATAAGATTTCTGGTCATTTTTTACTAGGTTTTGGTTTTTCACGAATCATTTAGGACTGCTATACTTCATCTAAGTAAGAACCGCTATAAGTGAGTAAGGAAAAATAAATATAAAACCGAAATGAGAAGTGACCTGTTAGTTCTGACTTCTGACCTCTGACCTCTATCTAGATTTTAAACATCTATATTTTAAGTACCGATGAACTTTGGAGTAAAAACCTCTCCAGCTTCTACTAGCCAGGAGACTAGAGATAATTTCGCCATTAGTTTTGCCCCCTTATCTTTTGAGGAAGTTTACAGTCTGGCAGACGATCCAGCTAATGGTGCGATCGTCATGATGAGCGGCACAGTACGCAATCAAACTGATGGTCAGGCTGTAAAATATCTCGAATATCAGGCTTACGAACCAATGGCAAAGGAAATATTTCGGCAAATTGCTGCTAATATTCGCCAGCAATGGTCCGATGTTAACCGAGTAGTCATTCACCATCGCATTGGCAGCTTGAAGATCGGCGAAATTAGTGTATTAGTATTAGTTGGCTGTCCCCACCGCGCTGAAGCTTTTGAAGCCTGCCGTTATGCTATTGATACTCTCAAGCATAATGCTCCGATCTGGAAAAAAGAGCATTGGGAAGATGGTTCGAGTACTTGGGTAAGTATTGGTGCTTGCGAACAAGATTCAGAAAAATTTAGATTAATGTGAGTTGAGAAGCCCAGGCTGTAATCAAAGATTTCAGCGTTGGGAGTATGTCACAAGAGGTCGTTTTGGTAAGCTGACCGTCACTTGAGTTCCGGTTCCCAACTGACTTTCTAGAGCGATCTCACCGCCATGTAAATCGACGCAAGCTTTAGCGATCGCTAAGCCTAAACCCGTACCAGGAATCGTACCAACGTTACTCCCACGGTGGAAAGATTGAAATAAGTTAGCTAACTCCTGCTGGGGTATGCCAATTCCTTGGTCTTTTACCGAAAAACTAGCCTGTGAGTTGTTTCCCATGAGGTGAATATCTATATGCGCCCCGTGAGGGGAATATTTAATCGCATTCGAGACTAAATTATCGAAGATCAGTCGCAAAAGTCGGCAATCACCCCAAAATCCGGTAAGATTGCCGGTAACTTGGCAACGTAATTCATGGTGAGTATCTGCTGTTAAACGGAACTCTTCGATCATCTCAGCGAAGAATTGGAGCAGATCGAGGGAAACGGGTTGAAACTTAGTTTTGTCCTGCTCGATTTGGTTGACCAGAAGCATATCGTCTGCGAGGTTAGACAGATGTCTGGCTTTATCTTCAATTAATTGGAGAAATCGCTCTTGTTTGCACTGAGGGAGTTGATGACGATTCTGATGGAGGGTTGAGGCAGCAGCGAGGATGGTAGCTAGTGGCGTACGATACTCATGAGAAACCGTGGCAATGATTTGGGATTTAAGGCCGTTGAGTTGTTTTTCTTTTTCTAGTGCTGCTTGAGTCATAGCCAGCAGTTCCGCTTGTTGGATGGCCAGGGCCAGTTGCACCGACACTTCATTGAGCATCTCGAGCTCATCCGCTTGCCACTGCCGCCCCGTCGAACATTGGTAGGCAACCAACAAGCCCCAAATCTTCGCCTTCGAGTCACTATGATTATTGAGAGTAATAGGAACCACCAGGTTGTCTTTAAGATTGACTGGCTCTAGTAGTTGAGTCGAGCCATTACTGAGGCCAGCCCCATAGACCTGAATAATAGTTTTTTGGTGTTCCCAGTTGGCGTTTTTTTCTGCTTTCGATGGCCAGAGGATATTGAAAAGGCTCTGGCTCAGGGCGGTATGATAGATTGGGTCGGCTACTTCAGCTGCTAGGTGATTGCCCAATTCAGGATCGAGCTGATATATTGCCACCTGCTCACATTTGAGCAGTTGCTGAACTTCTAGCACAGCTGTATGCAAAACTTGCTCTAAGTTAAGGGATTGACGAATTCGCAGTGCTGTAGTGGCAATAAGACGCTGTCGTTCCTGAGTTTTGTTAAGTTGGGATTGCAGGGAAAAATGCTTGATGGCGTGACGAACTGCTAATTGTAAAATTTCCGGTTTGAGGTGTTGTTTGACTAGATAATCTTGAACTCCCCGTTTCATTGCTTGTACGGCCACCTCTTCATTGCCTTGCCCTGTTAGCATGATCACCGCACCAGGTATTTCACCTTGTTGCTGTTTGAGTTGCTCCAGAAACTCTAGCCCATTCATCTTAGGCAGGGAAAAATCCAGCAGAATGACATCGTAATTAAGTTTTTGGCAGAAACTCAGTCCTTTCTCTGCCGAGTCTGCCTCTACAATCCGATAGGATTGGTGAGAATCTCTCAAAAGATAGCGACGATAGATTTTTCGATCTTCTAAACAATCATCAACGATTAGCAGGGTCGGAGTTGTTATCATAGCCAGATAAAGGAGAAGTGCAATCATTCTCCTTTATCGAAATTAGCATAGATAACAAAATTATAAAGAAAATCTAAAAGTTCTTTATCTTTGCCCTTGCAATTAGTCTGCTCGAATGAAGGAGTTCTCTCAATTAGAAACTGGCGGAGTATTGACTTCAAGCCAGTAGTCAACAAAAGCCCGAACCAATTTGTGCAGTTGTTCAGAATCCATCGGCTTAACTAGATAGCCGTTCGCACCCTTCTGATAACACAAATCAATATCAGAGGGGTTAGAAGAGGTAGTAAAGACGACGATCGGAATTTCTTTAAAACTTCCGTCTTGTTTTAACCGCCCGAGGAGTTCTCGACCATCTAGACCAGGTAAATTCAGATCGAGTAAAATCACAGAAGGTCGCGGCGCTACCTCTGTATTTTGGTAATTTCCCTGTTGATAGAGAAACTTTAACATCTCATCCCCATCAACACAGCGATAGATGGGGTTGGTGACATGCATTCGCCGCATCAGACGTTGCAGCATCTTAAAATCTTCGTTACTATCCTCAACCACCAGTAAGGGTTTATACGATGTTGTCATTGGAGTTTAAAAATGAGTTTATTAAGAAAAAATCTTCACTGATTTTAGGGTAAAGTAAAAAGTCGAGCCTTCGCCATAGGTAGACTCAACCCAAATTCGTCCCCCATGACGCTCGATAATCTTCCTGACGATCGCTAAGCCCGCACCCGCTCCCCCACCGTACTTTTCCTGAGAGTGCAGGCGCTTGAAAAGTTTGAAGACGATTTCTTGGTATTCTTTTTGAATCCCGATGCCGTTATCCCTGACATAAAAGACGATCGGGTTTAGAGACGAGTGTTGAGTTAAAAGCAATTCCGATGCTTTCTGCTCGCTAGAATCAAGATAACCAATCTCAACCCATGATTTCGCTCGCTCGTTGTATTTTAAGGCATTGCTGAGCAAGTTACTGAAAACCTCGTTGACGAGAACTGGGTCGCATTGAAGCGTTGGCAAAGCTCTGGGAATGCGGATCTCCAGTTGGCTATTCTGATAGCTGGCTTGAAAGACTTCAATGACGCGAGCCAGCAATTTATTGAGGTCAGTGGCTTTCAAATCCAGTTCCTCTTTTCCTAACCTCGAAAGCCTAAGCAGGGCATTAACCAGCTTTTCCATTCGCACCGATAAGCCCTTGATCGTTTCTAAGCACTCAATCCCTTCTTGATCGAGCGCACAAGTATAGTCTTCTAGCAGGATGGTCGAGTAGTTATAGATGCCGCGCAAGGGTTCTTTGAGATCGTGGGAAGCGGCAAAGGCAAAGGATGCTAGTTCTCGGTTGCTGTGCTCTAATTCTTGGTTGAGCTTTGCTAACTCTTCGGCTTGGGAAAAAACAATCCCGACCAGGGCGTTTCTGAGATTGAGGGCACTATCGAGTTCGCATTTTTTCCAGGGTCGAGAAGTTAGTCGAATGGTTTCTTGCCACAGCTTAAAAGATTTTCGGGGGCAAAGGGTCAGGCTACCATCTGCCTGAACTTGAGATTCGTTGGGATTCCCCGCCCAGTTAACTGTTTGGATGAGTTCGGGGCGAAACCAGAGAATGTAATAGCGCCTCAGTTGAGAAATCCGCAGCAATAACAAGCCACTTGCGGTCTTCAAAAAGGCGCTCGCTTCTGAGTAAAGTTTTGGTAGTTCCGAAGTGCAAAACAAAAAGTCTTCGATTTGAGGATCTGCCCATTTAATTAAGCAACGAATCTGCTCAACCGTTGGCGTATCTCCAACTAGCGTAATCTCGCTATCGAGACAGATCGCTGCGCCAGAAGCCCCAACCAAATCTAACAAGCGAGGTTCGGGCTGAACTAATGCCTCTTTTAGGTTATCGGTCCGCAAAATTGATCTTACTATTTGCGACTGCAAAGATTGAAGCTTCGCCATGTAGTCTGATTCTTCGCGCTTGACAAAATGTGACAATTCTAAGGCAATGAAATCTCCCAAAAACTCACAGATGGCTCGCATTTCCCAACAAACATGTTTCGGCGTTTGATGGTGACAGGTAATTAATCCCCACAGTTGGTCCTCTCGAAGGAGAGAAATGACTAAAGTAGCTGCCACTCCCATGTTCTGGTAATATTCAACGCAACAGGGATCGACACTCCTCAACACTGAAAGGCTTAAATCGAGTCTTGGTCGAGTAGGGCTGGGCTCGCGTTCAACCAGGAGCGCTGGTTCAGCGCTTACATCGGGTATGAGCCGAAGCCAGCCGCTTGAGTACAATTGTTTGACTTCTTGAGGGATATCGCTGGCTGGATAGTGCAGTCCCAGATAAGGCCATAAATCTTCCCGTTTGGCTTCGGCGACAACACAGCCAGCCCCTTCACGATCGAATTGGTAGACCATCACGCGGTCAAACCCTGTCAAGCGCTTAATTTCCTTGACCACCAGCTGCAAAAATTCGGCTAGGCTCGAACCAGAACGTAGTTTCGAGAGTACTGCTCTTGACAAACTATAGAAGCTCAAAGAACTGTCATCAGCCAGCGAGTCGATCGGTTCTAGTTCCAAAATAATTGTTGCTTCTGTCTGATGAAAGATCCCATCAAAGTAGCGTTCACCCTCTAAAGTAGGAATTGACAGTTTGAGGAAATTAAACTGGGTTTTTCCTTGAGCTAGGAACTGCTCAATTGTCTCAACTTGTTTCGCTCCCAGCAAAGCGCTCAGAGGTTGACCGAGAAAATCTTCTGGCTCTTTTCTTAAGTAGTTGTGAGTATTGTTGCTTACTTGCTCGATTTTTAGTTCGATTGGGGAGATGGCGAAGAGAATACCATGAGGCTGAATCGATCCAGGACGATGAATTGGTTCGTACTCATGGGATTCAGGAGTTTCAGAATAACTCATCGTTTAATTCGAGATTGTCAACACACATAAACTTTGTTGAATTTATATCAAGATATTTTTAGATTTTTTTTAGCATTATACTTAAGCTCACTACTAAAGAGAAAATACTTTGTCTTCCAACTCCATAGTGCTCCGATAAGTACTATTCTTTCTCCCCCTGCGCCCCAGCTTCCCCAGCACCCCCAGCGTGTCTAAACCCAAAACATTTCTTAACCCAGCAGTAATATCATCTAACATCTTTAAAACCCCAGAACAAAACCAACACCACGCACC
>JBFRWL010000204.1:0-4546 GCA_051439565.1 Prochloraceae cyanobacterium | reverse complement strand
CAAGTAGGCTTTGCCCTCGATAACGCCAGGCTCTTAGCTGGTTCTGCTAGCTTGCAACAACAGGTAGACACCGAAGCCCAGTGGACGCAATTCTTTACTGATGCCATCCAACACATTCGCGCTTCTTTAAAAGAAGAAGACATTCTCCAAGCTGCGGTAGAAGAAGTTCGGAGAGTGCTCGAATGCGATCGAGTATTGGTCTACAGCCGCGAGGAGAGTTCTCGAGGAGTTGTAGTTGCCGAATCCGTATTTCCCGGCTGGCCTAGAGCTTTGGGCAAAACTATCAAAGACCCCTGTTTTGAAGCAAGATACGACGAACAGTACCAGAATGGTCGCGTTCGCGCTTTTGAAAATATCTATCAAGCTGGTCTGACTTCCTGTTATGTTGAAATGCTCGAAAAACTGGCGGTCAAGGCCAATTTGGTCGCACCGATTCTCAACGAAGGCAAGCTGTTGGGGTTATTAGTAGCCCATCAATGTTCCGAGCCTCGCAATTGGCAGCAATTGGAAATCAGGTGGTTTGCCCAGATGGCCGCACAAGTGGGCTTTGCCCTCGATAACGCTAGGCTGTTAGCCAGTTCCAATAGCCTACAACAACAAGCAGAAACTGAAGTTCAGTGGACACAGTTTTTTACCGATGCTATCCAACACATCCGCGCTTCTTTAGAGGAAGAAGACGTTCTTAAAGCTACGGTTCAAGAAGTAAGGAGGGTGCTCGAGTGCGAGCGAGTAGTTGTCTACAGTCGTGAGGCAAATTCTCGAGGAATTGTAGTCGCTGAATCAATTGCCCCTGGATGGCCCAGAGCTTTGGGTCAAACCATTAAAGACCCCTGTTTTGAAGCGAGATACGACGAACAGTATCAGAATGGCCGCGTCCGCGCCTTAGAGAACATTTACGAAGCGGGATTAACTCCCTGTTACGTGGAGATGCTAGAAAAGCTGGCGGTCAAAGCCAATTTAGTCGCGCCGATTCTCAACCAGGGCAAGCTGTTGGGGTTATTAGTAGCCCATCAGTGTTCCGCACCTCGCCATTGGCAGCAGTTAGAAATCAGATGGTTTGCTCAGATCGCGGCGCAAGTCGGTTTTGCCCTCGATAACGCCAGGTTATTAGCTAACTCCGATAGCCTACAACAACAGGCAGACACCGAAGCTCAGTGGACGCAATTTTTTACCGATGCGATCGGGCACATTCGCGCCTCTTTAGAGGAAAAACACGTCCTCCAAGCTGCGGTAGAAGAAGTCAGGAAGGTACTGCAATGCGAGCGAGTAGTAGTCTACAGCCGCGAGGAGAATTCTCGGGGATTGGTGCTCGCCGAATCCATCCTCCCCGGCTGGCCCAGAGCTTTAGGCCAAACTATTAAAGACCCCTGTTTTGAAGCTAAGTACGACGAACAGTACCACAATGGTCGCGTCCGCGCCTTGGATAACATTTACGAAGCTGGGTTGACCTCCTGTTACATTGAGATGCTAGAAAAGCTGGCGGTCAAGGCTAATTTGGTGGCACCGATTCTCAACGAAGGCAAGCTCCTTGGCTTATTAGTAGCCCATCAGTGTTCCGAGCCTCGCAATTGGCAGCAGTTGGAAATCAGGTGGTTTGCCCAGATTGCAGCACAAGTTGGCTTTGCCATTGACAACGCTCGTTTGTTAGGACGAGTCAATCAAATGTCTCAACAACCCCTACTTATGTCTGGCGAGCACCTTCAAGAACAACAACTACTTCAGCAATTGCCCAAATTGCTCAGGGAGAACAAAACCGCAGTTAATACCTTTTCAGAAGAAGCTCAACTTCAGGCAGAAACTTTTAAAATAGTCCTCGAGCAAATTCAAGGGGTAGCTGATTCTACTCAGAGTGTTGTGGCTAGCGCTCAACAAGCAGAAATTCAAGCTCAGCATACTCTGGAAACCTTACAAACTGGACAAGAGAAAGTTAACCAAACTGTGGATAACATCGCTGATATCCAGGGAACGGTTAAAGAAGCTACTGATAAGGTTAAGCACTTGGGCAATTTCCCCCAAAAGCTCTCCGAGATAGTCAGCTTAATTAATGATTTGGCAGCACAGCTCAATCAACAAGGGATGAATCTGGTAATTCGAGCTGGTCGGAGTGAAGGGATCGATCAGAACTCTATGGTTTTAATCACTGAGACAGTCCGCTCCTCCACACAGCAGTTATCAACAGCAACAGCAGAAATTGAAACTCTAATTGCCCAAATCGAAACTGAAATCAATCAAGTGGCTGTAGCTATGGATGCCTCGACCGAACAGGTGTTTGGCGGGACTGAATTGCTCTTAGAAACTCAGCAACAACTCGATCGGATTGCTGGGGTAACTAGCCAAATGAACTCTCTAGTGGAGGAGATTGCTGCTGCTGCTGCTCAAGGAGCTCAAAATTCAACCGCTGTCAGCAACGCGGTGCTAGAATTAGCTAGTTTTGCTAAACATACTTACGAACAATCTGCGACAGTCACCGAATCTTTTAGTAAGCTGACAACAGTTGTTCAGGAGCTGCAGGCTGATGCGGCTCAGTTCAAGGAACATTAACCAGATTTGGTGTCATGAGCTCTTTTGGGTTTTCCAAGAATTCAAAAGAGCTAGTAACACCCTCACTGGCTTTTCACTAGCTCTTTTGTCTTGTTCCCATCGATTGGTTATCACTAGACCGCTAATAGCACTGAGAAGATAATCCGCACAATCGCTCAAATCAAGATTTTCTCTAAGTTCACCCCGTTGCTGTGAATAAAGCAGGGCATCATATAGCGCTTGCTTGACTGTCTGACGATAA
Source organism: Prochloraceae cyanobacterium (assembly GCA_051439565.1). Classification (GTDB taxonomy): domain Bacteria; phylum Cyanobacteriota; class Cyanobacteriia; order Cyanobacteriales; family JBFRWL01; genus JBFRWL01. The sequence goes on along the minus strand of JBFRWL010000204.1, from coordinate 1,764 downwards.
ACTTTAATCTTGCCTCTAACTTGCTGACTCATTCTGGGGGACTCTAAGATCGTATTTACCACCAGACAACCATAACAACTTTCATCAGCACCTCGATCGGCAAGAGCAAAACTTTGAAGAAACTTTTCAATCGCCTCAATACCACCATTTAGTTTCTGCTCGAGCATTTCCCGAGTCAGCCGCGTATACAACTCTAGGCAGGCTAGCAACAGACCTTCTTTATCGCCAAAGGTATTGTAGATGCTAAAGCGACTAATGCCGATCTCCTTTTCCAAATCGCCGATCGACGTAGCTTGAAAGCCGTTTTTCCAGAAAGTGCTAATTGCCTTGCGGAGTACTTCATGTGGGTCAAATTCTATCTTTCTAGGCATTACCGATAATTTAGCTACTGCACTATTGACAAAATCTGGAAAAATTCGTTACCATCCTAACAATAACATAACGTTCGTTTTGATATTTTGCGAAGCACAAGTTAATAGCGATCGAGGTTAGAAGCAATGACATCAGAGATAGAAAGAGTAATTTCACTACTATTGATGCGCTTCAATCTAGTGCCATCTCAATCGATACCGCTAGCGGAAAAATGGTTGAAAAGTCATCCAGGAAATTCTTGGGCTAGTTTAGAGCAATTGCTTAAAAGCGGCAGAGTAATTTTCAAGAATGGAAGCTTGCATGAAATTAAGCTAGAAGAAATCCAAGCTTTAGTTAAGCAGATGCGGGGTCAGACTGGGGTGGCGATCGAAGATCGTTGGTATCACCTCAAGCTTTACCCTAAATGTTTTATTGGCTCTGAAGCAGTAGAATGGCTGATGCACACTCAAAAATTAACTAAAGAAGAAGCGATTCGATTAGGGCAAATGCTAGTTGAATATCAGATCATTCATCACGTCGTTGACGAACATCGCTTTAAAGATGGATATTTCTTTTATCGCTTCTATGAAGACGAAACCGCAGCTAGTAAGAGTAATGCTGCTAAAGGTGTGAGCTTAGATAAAATACAGCCAGAGTTTTAGGATTTGGAGAGCAAACTACTTGGTGAAGATAGGTGTTAGGTAAAAACTTGTTACTCGTTACTCGTTACTTTTAATTGCTTCTCGGGCTATATCTAAAAGCGCTTGTTGATCGCCTTGGCTTAGTTTTTCTCCTGTTTCAATTCGCTGACATACATCGGGTAATTGCTTGACAATTTCCTGACGTACCGCTTCTTCTGCGAGGGCAATTTTCTCTAGGGGTAAGTCATCGAAAAGACCTTGAGTGACAGCTAACAACACGGCAATTTGCTCGGCGACAGGAATTGGTTGATATTGAGGTTGTTTGAGAACTTCCCGCACTCGACGACCTCTTTCGAGAGTTTGACGAGTTGTTTCGTCCAGTCGCGTACTAAAACGAGAGAAAGCCTCTAACTCCTCAAACTGGGAGTAAGATAGTCTCAAGTCTCCTGCTACTGCTCGGTAAGCACTTAGCTGAGTTCTACCTCCTACTCTAGACACGGATTTTCCCACGTCAATGGCAGGTAAAATACCTTTTTGAAACAAGTCAGGTGTTAGATAGATCTGACCATCAGTAATGGAAACTAGATTAGTGGGGATATAGGCGGATATATTTTGAGCTTCCGTTTCGACGATCGGTAAAGCAGTGAGGGAACCGCCTCCTAATTCAGAACGCAGGTGAGTAGAACGTTCTAAGAGGAGCGAATGAATGTAGAAAATATATACAGGGAAAGCTTCTCTAGCAGGATGACGACGCAGCAGCAGAGATAATTCT
>JBFRWL010000203.1:0-7696 GCA_051439565.1 Prochloraceae cyanobacterium | reverse complement strand
CAGCATGGTATTAGCAGGATAAAATTGAAACTGTCGATAGCTATCCGCATAAGCATCTGGTCGATGTCGAGATAGTACATTGTGGATACTTGCTCGATGCCGATCGCGTCGCAAAGCAGCTAGGTCAATTTCTGCAAAAGCAGCCATACTCTCTCCTGCACCAGTCTCAGCTACAACTAGTCCCCGATGGTCGATAATCTTAGAACCGCCGTCTACTGAAGCAACGGGAAGGGGAGTATTGACGATACCTGCAGTATTAGCTGAAATGACATAGGTCATATTTTCCACAGCGCGAGAAATTTTGGCAGCCTCTTTGGGCGATCGCGGATTGCCGTAAACTTCTGAGGTAGGGTGCAGAAAAATTTCTGCTCCCCGCATTGCTAAGCAACGCGCTACTTCGGGAAACAAGATTTCGTCTGAGGCTAGTGCTGCGAGATTGCCGATCGCTGTTTTGGCAACTGCAAAAATACCATCTAAACCATAGCATTCTAGATACTGCTCCCAGACATCGTGGGGTGTAGGGGTATACATGGAATTAAGCCGTCGATAGCGCAGAACCATTGACCCAGAAGGATCGAAGACAAAGCAGTTCTGGAAATAAAGCTGGGGAAAGTTGGGATCTAGTTCGTAGGCATTCCCTGCCAGAAAAATCTTGTACTTCTGAGCAATCTTAGCTAGAGCATCTTAGAGAGGATCTTCCATTTCTAGGCAGGCTTTCTCTGCCCAAACAGCTATAGGTTCTCCCATAGGGAAGCCTGTGAGCCAATATTCAGGTAGCACTACTAAGCGACAATCAGAACCAATAAAGGCAAGACTGACGGCGATTTGCGGATCTAAACGGCTAATTGTTTTCTCCATCAGCGATCGGGCTTCGGAGCGATCGCGCGTCTGGTTAACCGCCTGAGAGGTTAACTGGAGTGCTAAAGCCCTAAATGATTCTATTCTATCGGCGTTTGCTTCCATCAAAATTCGCAGCTATAGTAAGGCGATCTAGGCTCAATCAGGTCTTATGCCATTACCCTGTAGACCTATCAGAGATTGCGAATATTATACAACGACTCAAAACCTTGCTCTATGAAGATTTCAACTCAAAATTAGTTATGCTCGAGAAGTTATCATTCTTGTTCTCATCCCAGGCTGACGCATTGACGGCGCAAAGCATAGCTTGGTTTGAATCCGTCTCGCTTGACAGCGTGGGACTTCCCACTCGCAAGCTAATTATGCCAGTTTATTGATAGGCTAATTAAGTGTCAGAAACGACGGTTCCTAAAATGTCAGCAGCAAGTCCTGAAACTTTCAAGATTGCCCAAGAAGCTTTCCAAGACTTTAAGCGTGGTTTAGCTAGTGGTGAGTGGACAGCTTTTCTGGAGCGATTGAGCGAGGACTTTACCTTCTGGTTTCCAGTCGGTCCCTACAAGGGAATCAATGTGGGTAAGGACAAAGCTAAAGAATTCTTTGCCTCAGTTTCGCGGATCTTTCCAGAAGGGCTTTTTCTTAGTGTAGAGCGAATTGCTAGCAACGAGACGACTGTTATCTTTGAGGTACGCTCTGAGGGATTTATGCTCGGAAATCCTTATCAGAACCAAGCCGCAATCTCCTTTGATGTGAAAGGGGACAAAATTTGCGCTTACCGAGAATACCTGGGAGTTATTTTCCAACTGAGTTGACTTTTTTTTACATTCAAAATTCAAAAAAAGAAAAATTTGGAATTGATTAATTGTGAGTATAGGCTCCCACTGAATAAATTTCACTAGCCTTCAATTACTTGAGGCTCATCCCGCCATTAATTGCTATACTATAAACAAGTGATTTTGTCAACGATTTGTTGATAAAAGTAAAGACGAAATTGGACGACTGGAAAGAAACTGTAAAGCAATTGACGTTAGAAATTTACCAGTAACTACTATCCCAGCCAAACATGAGTCGAACTCATCAAAAGTTAAAAAGACAATTCCCATGACTCTTACAATAAATGACCTCAATACTAGCTTCCATACTCTGATGAAGCAGACGGTAGGGAAGTGGAAGGGGTATAGAATTTATGAGTCAGTCAAAACTGGAAAGGTAACTAAGGTTTCAAACACATTTGAGGTGACTTTAAATCAGACTGACCAAAATATTCTAGAGGATTTGCACAAACTCCCCTCGAGAACTTTTCCCTATCTCATCGAGATTCACTGGAGAAGTCGTGATACTGATACAGGAAAGCTCTTGAGTGAAGGCAGTATGCTCATGGGCTATCACGGCGGTTACCTTTATCGAGATAGAGGTTATGTAACTGACCAGCCCCTCATTAGCAAGGTGGAAATGCTCTCCCCTGACCATATGGTGCTCCGAACCTTTTATCAAGGAGTTACTACTTTAGGAGATGAGACAGTTGCTTATGAAGAAAATTTCCGGTGGGCAGGTAATCACCGTCTTCGTACTATATTAGCCTGGGACAAAAAGCATCAACTGACCCTCATAGGACAGTACATCGAACATAAGCAGCAAGATTAAGAATATATTGTATTCCTACTAGGCAATAACTCAGAAAGTAGGAATAATTAAAATAAGGTAAGCGCAATCCATATGGTAATGAGTATCAACATATCTTAGCTTAGAAGAGGTATACGATCTGCTACTATTGCTTCATCATCGATGACAGTTATAGAAACACCGAGCAAATCGATTTTAAGCTGTTGTCAAGTTTACCTTGGAATCCATCGCATTTTATATCGATGGAGAAGTCAAAAGTTAAATCACTGCTTTGGAGCTATTTAATCTCTGGCCATTATTTATTCCTCCCCTAGCTGGGACAATCATTGGCTATTTCACTAACGATTTAGCCATCAAAATGTTGTTTCGACCTTACAAGCCAATTTATATAGGTAAGCGTCAGTTACCATTTACACCTGGTTTGATTCCTCGCAACCAAGAAAGGCTTGCTAAGCGGGTTTCCGATACAATTATGGGGTCGCTGCTAACTCCAGAAGAGTTACAAAATCTGGCACGGCGGCTGCTGCAAACTGAGCGGGTTCAGGGAGCAATCCTCTGGCTGTTACATCTAGCTATTGAGCAAGTCAGACAAGATAAAGAGCAGAAAACAGCGAGCATCTTAGCAGGTATTTTACAAGATTTATTCTCCAAATCATTGCCTCGCCTGCTGCGAGTACTTGCTCGTCGGGAGGATTTCCTCGAAGAACAGATTAATCAAATTTTCGATCGCATTTTATTAGAGTTTCAACTAAGTGACACCCAAGCTCGACAATTGTCTAACTGGTTCCTACAAAGTGTATTACCACCAGATCTGATCCGACAAGCAATTATTGACTTTCTCACCGATCGCAATATTCAGGTACTCGATGAAAGTTTTCGCGAAAAAACTAGCGGTAGTTTTTGGGTGGTAGCTAATGTACTTGGTCTGCGCAATACTCTCATTCGCTTGCGTGCATTTTGTCTCGACGAGAAAGAAATTGCTAATGCTCGCCTCCAGGATTTAATACTTTCTTTAGAAGTTCGCAATCGTTTGCGAACCTGGCTGCAAAGTCTTTCTTTGCAAAACTTGCCAGTCTCCACAGTGCGACAGTTACGAGGAACTATTCGCGGTACAGTCCGCGATTACATTCAAGAAAAAGGTGCTGATTTACTAGAAGAATTAGGAGAATCGATCGACTGGCATAAAATATCGGTATTGCTGATTAACCGGTTACAGTCTTCGGCGGCTGTGATCGGTTCGCTAGAGGTAATTAGTCAGGAACTTGCTTTAGTTTTAGAACGTTATCTGGAAAAAGATTTAGAACAAATTGTGGCGCAGGTAATTCCGATTTTATCTATTGACCAAGTAATTATCGATCGAGTTAAAGCAACTTCTCCCGAACAACTAGAGATAGCAATTCAAGGAATTGTGCGCAATGAATTGCAGGCGATCGTCAATTTAGGTGGTATTTTAGGTTTTGTGGTTGGTTTATTACAGACCTTTATACTTCTATTGCGGTAAGAATTGAGGGAGAGAGGGGGAGAGTGTGGGGAATGTGGGGAGAAACAGGGGAGTGTGGGGAGAAACAACTAACAACAATCAGCTAACACCTAATAGCTTTTTTTTGGGGAAACGATCGAACTTGTATGAGAAAGTTGATAACTGCTTTAGATACTAATAAACTTAGTAGCAGGAGAATTTTTTGGCTGCTTTTGAGTCTTGCTTTTAGCGCTAGTTTTGCTCTTGAGGTAGTTCGAGTTGCTTTTAGTAGCGAATATCTGATTACAGACGACGCGCGACAACATGTATTTTGGATGCAGCGTTTTGTAGTTCCAGAACTATTCCCTAATGACTTAATTGCTAATTTTTATCAGTCCGTTAGTCCCGCTGGATTTAGTTCTTTTTACAAGTTGATGGCGACGGTGGGTATAGACCCACTTCTGCTCAATAAAATTCTACCGATTCCCCTGGCGCTAATCACTACTGGGTTCTGTTTTGCAGCGTGTGTAGAAATTTTACCAGTACCAGCAGCAGGATTTGTCGCTTCCCTGCTATTAAATCACAGACTTTGGTTGGGTAGCGACTTAACTACAGCAGCGCCTACCAGTTTTTTGTATCCAACCTTTATCGCCTTTCTTTACTATTTATTGCGTCGTTCTTGGTTAGGGGTAGGCTTGAGTATGGCGCTGATAGGTACTTTTTATGCACCGTTGATGTTAGTTGCTGCAGGAATGTTGGTGGTGCGGCTGGTTGGTGGAAAGATTTTGCCTGTTAGTTTTTCTCACAATCGGAGTGATTATATCATCTGTGCTGTGGGTATCGGGGTAGCTTTGTTAGTGATTTTGCCCTATCTAATACAATCTTCAGAATATGGTCCGGCGATCGCCGCAGCGGAAGCCAGAAAGTTACCGGAGTTTCTCCCTGGAGGAAGAACGGAATTTTTTTACGACCATCGACCTTGGAAGTTTTGGTTTCAAGGTAGCCGCAGTGGAATTAGACTATCTTTCAATCCCCCTTTGGTAGTACTCGGGTTATTATTGCCAATACTACTTAAATTTCCCTCGCGCTTTCCTTTGGCAAAGCAAGTAAGCACAGAGGTTATAATTTTGCTTGAGCTGCTGATATCTTCCCTTACCTTATTTTTTGCCGCTCACGTTTTGCTATTTAAACTTTTTCTTCCCAGTCGCTATACTGTTCACAGTTTGCGAATTGGGATGTCGATCGCCGCTGGAGTTGCTCTAATTTTAATTCTAGATGGGATTTTCCAGGCTTGTAGCCAGAGAATCTTGATCCCAGCAGGGGTAACAGTGGCGATCGCTATTTTATTAATTTTTTATCCTAGCCTGTTTTGGTCAAATTCTTTTCCCAGAGCTAGTTTTATAGTGGGTACGCAACCAGCACTGTATCAGTTTTTTCAACAGCAACCTCCAGATACTCTGATCGCTTCTCTTTCCTATGAGGCGGATAACTTACCCACCTTTGCGCAGCGTTCTGTACTAGTAAGTTGGGAATATGCTTTACCTTATCAGGTAGGCTACTATAGCAATCTTCGCCAAAGAGCGATCGACCTGATCCGCGCACAGTATAGTTCGGACATAAACTTAGTTCGGGATTTTATTAATACCTACGGAATAGATTTTTTCTTGCTCGATCGCGCTGCATTTACACCAGAATACTTGAATAGACTAACCTGGTTCAGACAGTGGCAAAATCTCAAGAGTGAAGCTTTAGCCAATTTAAACGGGGATAGTTCTCTGGTTATGCTTAGTAGTCTTAAGCGCTGTTCTGCGATCGAGAATGACAATTTTATTGTCTTGGAAGCGAAATGCGTAGCGCGATCGCCAGAATAGGAGAAGCAGATAGTGTTGGAAAACTTGCTATCCATTAACAATGTCAATTACCCAGATTCATAAATTTCTTACCGGGTCAACTACTAATAAATCTAATTCTCGGACTATTTTTTTTTTCAGTCTCAGTTTAACTTTTGCCGCGCTATATGCAATTGTAGCCATGCAGCAAGGTTTTAGTAGCGAATACGTAGTGCAAGACGATGCGAGACAGCACCTATTTTGGATGCAGCGTTTTCTCGACTCAGAGTTGTTTCCTGACGATTTAATTGCCGATTTTTATCAATCGATCGCGCCAGTAGGTTTTGTTACTCTTTATCAAGCGATCGCTTTTCTCGGCATAGATCCAATGCTTGCTAGTAAGTTCGTGCCAATTGTACTATCAATTATTACTGCTGGTTACAGTTTTTGCTTATGCCTAGAAATAATCCCCGTCCCCACAGCAGCTTTGATGACCTCGTTGCTGCTAAGTCAAAATCTTTGGAAGCAGGATACTTTAATTTCTGGAACAGCATCGTCTTTTCTCCATCCTCTGTTAGTGGCATTTTTATATTATTTCGTCAGAAAACAATTGCTAGGTATAGGAATAGTAATTATTCTTTTAGGATTATTTTATCCTACCTATATCTTAATTTGTTCGGGGGTATTAATTCTCCAGTTGTTGCGTTGGGATAAAAAAGGTTTTCGCTTGTCTAACTCTCGTCAGGATTATTTACTCTGTTTTGTTGGTTTGGGGATAGCTTTTGTCGTCTTGTTACCCTATGCTTTGCAAGCTTCTGAATACGGACCAATTATTAGTGCTGAAGCGGCGAGACAATTACCAGAATTCCAAGCAGGTGCTAGAGCAAGTTTTTTCCACGATAACGATCCTTGGCGGTTTTGGTTAAATGCCTCTCGCACTGGCATTCGCATAACTTCAGCTTTAATCCCAATGCTAGCTTATGCAGGATTCTTATTACCTTTTCTGCTCTATTTTCCTCGATACTTTCCTCTGACTAAACAGGTCAACCATAAGGTAATAGTCTTAGTCCAACTTACAGTCGCATCGCTAACAGTATTTTTTCTCGCTCATGCTTTAATATTTAAACTTTTTCTTCCCAGTCGCTACAGCCAGCACAGCCTCAGAATTGTCATGACTTTAGCGGCTGGAATTGCTCTAATCTTATTGCTAGATGCTATTTTTTGTTGGGCAAAAACTATATCTGTACGACAATTTTTAGCAGTATTATTAAGTTTTATCTTAGCATTGACACTCGTTTTTTATCCTGCGTTTATGGGTGAATTTCCCTGGACTGGTTATCGCATAGGTAAAGAACCAGAGTTGTATAAATTTTTGCAGCAGCAACCTAAAGATATTCTCATCGCTTCTCTAGATGATGAAGTGAATAATTTACCTAGCTTTGCTCGACGCTCAATTTTAGTAGGTAAAGAATATGCTTTGCCTTATCATCTAGGTTATTACAGTAAAATTCGCCAACGTTTAATTGATTTAATCAGCGCTCAATATAGTCTAGATCTTAAAGATGTTAATAATTTTATCCGCAAATATAATATTAACTTCTGGTTGTTAAAAGAGTCGGATCTTACCCCAGAATATCTAAACGATCGAGGTTGGCTTCAAGCATATCAGCCAGCGACAAAAAAAGCGATCGCGCTTTTAAGCTCCGGAAAAAAGCCAATTATGGCTCATCTCATGTCTAGTTGTTCTGTGCTTAAAAGTCACGAATTAATTGTTGTATCAACTAAATGTATTCTCGACTTAGTTGATGATAGTTCAATGCTCAATGAACTAAATACAATGAACAATGAATGATCTAAACTCTAAGCTACTTCGTTATATATACGCTGACACTCTATGCCATAATAATACATAGACTTACTGAGACTAGTA
>JBFRWL010000202.1:0-7046 GCA_051439565.1 Prochloraceae cyanobacterium | reverse complement strand
CTCATTAACTCTCACCCCTGTATAAAGTAAGGACTTAATAATTACCATGTCCTGAACGTTTCTGGCTTGCCAAACTGCGTCATAGTAACGTTTGATTTCTTCTTCGGTAGGAATATTGGGTAACTTTTTCTGGGCTTTGGGGACTTCTACTTCTAATTCAGTACGAAGGTGACGAAAGACACTTTTCAAATAGTTATAATCTGGTCGTTCCCCACGCAGATGTTTGGCTAACTGTTTGGCTTTCTTTTGGGCTGGAGTTCTCTGCATATTCATTTAAGCCACCTGCTGCTCGATTTTCAATCTTTTGTTCATATCCAAAGGGAAAATTCCGTAGGGATTAACATGACCGTAAATTAGTGGATTGAGGGCGCGTTTATCTTCTGTGGTCATCTGTGACGACCAATGAGATTCAGAAAGAACCGATTGCAGCATCAGAGTATTGACATAGACTAAACAAACTTGCAGTAGATGAAGAGAAAGCATAGATAAAACCTGCTCGGAACCATGATTACTAGCAAATTCACTACTTCGACCGTAGAAAATAAAGCTATTGGCACTATTCCAGTTTTCAACTACATTCAACCCTTCATGAATCTCGCGCCGTAAAGCTTCCGAATGGAGATATTGGCAGAGAAAAATTGTTTTTAAAACTTTGCCTAACTCTCCCAAAGCTTGATAGGTAGGGTGTTGAACATTAGCACGAGTAAATCTTCTCAAAATAGCTTCTGGTTCTGCCGTTCCCAATCTCAATGCTGTCGTGTATTTAATTATCTGGTCGTATTGTTGGCGAATTAAATCCCAGTTTATGGTGCGACTGAGAACAGCTTGCAGTTTGGGGTAGGCATCGCTGTTTCCTGCTTCGGGACGATATAACTTTTGTCTTTTAATAGCTTTTAAACGGGGCATCAATTGAAACCCCAGTAAATGGCAAAAAGCAAAAGCCACTTCACTTTGTCCGTGACTATCGACAAAATTCTTCTTCACCGTCATTTCCGTATCGTGGCGTAAAACCCCTTCTATCATCGCTGCTACTTCAGAAGAAGAACAGGTTTTTAATTGGGAATAAATACAGGTAGAGTTTTTCTCGACGTGCCAATAAATCATGACACCTCTACCACCATAGCGGACGTGCCATTCGGTCATCAGATTCTGATCCCACGCCCCAAACTTTTTAGAATCTGAAGCACAGGTAGTAGTCCCTTCTCCCCAAATTTGAGGTAAACGAATTTGAAAAATGGCATTAGCTACCTGGGTTATAGCTTGCCGTAATGCCTCTTTATGAACAAATCGGCGTTTGATGTAGCGTAAGTCGTGATGGTTTACTTTAGGCGTACCATTGCTAATTCGCATTAGTCCTGTATTCGTCCCCAAACCATAAAGACATAACAGAAGACGTTTTTGGATGGTTTCTCGGTCTAAAGCTTCTCTGGTAGCCAAACTCTTGAAGTTATCGGTAAAACCAATTCTTAAGTCAGCTTCTTTCAAAATATCTAGCAAGCTAGTCATCGACCAGCGTTTACTTAATTCGCTTTTGAGTTTTAATAGATTGACTGGTTCGGGTTGTTTTTCCAGAGGAGAAAGACGAATGCTGCCCTTATATTTCTGGAGGATTTCTACTTTAGAATTCTTGGGTAGCCCATCATTTAGTGTTTTGAGGGCTATATCCATCGCTTGTTTTAAGGGCTTGATAAACTCTTCTACGTTGGTAGGCTGTCCTAGTGCTTGATAATAAACTTCCCTTTGTTGTTCAAAATCTGCTGGTAAATCTTCTTCTGGGTTGCGGTAGCGATTTGACCCTTCTACCCAAATTTCTTTACAGCGCAAACGTTCCCTCAAAGCCTGAAGCACGCAGATTTCATAGTTGATGCGATTAATCCGTTCATTTCCATCAGTATCTGTTTCTATCAGAATTTCTTGCCAACTTTTTTTGAGAACTCCTTCTATAGGGACTTTCTCCTCAGAGTCATAATATCTTTGCTTACTATTGGCGTATTTTTTGAGTAACTTCAGTGCCTCAATGACTGGTTGATGAATATCATTATTGGAACGAAATTCCAGTAGCGATAGTAATTTAGGTAAAATACGTCGATAGTGATGGCGGTAAGAAGAACGAACCACAGTGTGTATCTTTTGACGGTAGGCAGTGCCTGAAGCTTTGAGTTCTTTGACTAAATCTTGGAGAGTTTGTTGACTAACAACAGGATAGATAACTTCCTGAATTTTACCTTCTGGCTGCTCCAAACTAGCATTAGCCATCTGAAATAGGATGCCATGTTTGCCCCTGACTTTTTTAAAATCCCGCATCATTTGAGTATTTACTTTTCTCTCTGCCCTTTTGCCAATGCCATGAATCATTTGAATTAGTAAGTCTACCAAGTTATCTGTGACATCAAGAGTTCGCAAATGACAAAAAGCAGCCATCAGAGTGTAGCGGGTGGGTTCGGGATGAGAGCGTAAGTGGGAAGGATATTCAATGCCTGCGCGAGTAGAATAGGCTTGTAAAACTTTGGGGGTAACGGTACGAAATAGATTTTTCGGCAACCCAATTTGACGTAAAGTTTGTAATTTGGCGATTTCAGTCAAGAGGCTATTAAGACTAACCCGTCCTGGTTCGGAATTAAGAAAGTGGAATTTTGATGCTTTGAAAGTTGTTTTCTCTTTGGTGTTATCTGTCTCATCTCGCTCGCTGGTAATGAGTAAAGCATCTATTTGAGTAAGACATTGGGGAGACAGTTTGTCTAGTGTTTGCTGGAAAAAGTTAGTTTCATAGGTGTGTAAAGCTGACCTTACCAACCTCTCTACTCTATTAGGGGGTGGCGGTTGAATTTTTAAGCTCCAGAATCTCTGGTTAGCAATTTCTTTAAGATGTTCTAAATCTACTTCTTTGTCTAAAACATTTGCTATCAACCAAGTTATTAAGTCTTGAGCATCTTTGACCTTTGCTTTTCTGATGCCCAAAAACTGACGAACTTCAGCACAATGACGCTTATAGCTCCGTCCTTGCCAATTGTATTCAGATATTAGTTCGGCAGAGACTTTTAGTTGTCGAGCAAGGTAATCAATAACCGAGTCGGGAATCTCCCTAGCGAAATTAGGGAATTTAGTTTCATATTGAAACCATTTCAACAGTAAAGCGGTGGTTAAGAGATTTGCCCCACTTTTATTGCTTAACCAAGATAGTTCTTGAGGTAATAATGTCCAGTTTTCGATGAGTTCGTCTAACTCCCAGTTTTGCTTCAAAGATAAATCCCAACGACGACTTTTCTATCAGCTTAACATTGTTCGACAAAAGTTCTTATTTTTAACAGTGTCAGAACTTTTATCTAGTTAATTGCACGTTAAAAAACTATTTTACTGTAAAATGAGAGCCATAAACTGGGTTAAGTGCTGACTCTAAAATACAAATCAGAACTTTTGTCAAGCTTATCCGTAGAGATTAAACGTTAACTTTACCCTTGGTGCGGTCATGCCAGAAGAAAAACCTTCCCAATCATTCAGTATCAGCGGCAGTCAGCTTTCTGATGTCCAAATTGGCGGAATTGCGGGTCAGGATATGAATGTGACCCAAAATCAACAAATTGGCACAACTGAATCTTCTAAGCCACTGACTCAAGCAGATGTGGTTGAATTAATTATCCAGCTTGAGGAACTGTTTCGTAATTCTGGTTTGCCGGAGGCGCAGACAGCTAAAGCAATTAAGCATTTGGAAGCTGCAAAAGAGGAGGTGCACGAAGAAGAGCTGGATAAGGATTTTGTAGCTAAGAACCTGCAACGGGCTATCAAAGTTCTTAAAGTTGTTAAAGAAACTGGCGAAACTGTTGAAGCAGGCGCAAGTCTGTGGGAGAAAGTTCAACCAATTATCAATAAGCTTCTTCCTTGGTTAGGGGTAGCTGCCAGCTTCTTAGTTTAGGCTCAGACAAGCTATGAGTGAGCAGCCTCAGCAGCCTGGTCAAAATTTAAACATTTCGGACAGTGTTTTGGAAACTGTCCAGATTGGGGGTGTCGCGGGGCATGACCTGAACCTGACTCAAATTCAAGGCGGGGTTGGTTCCATCAATGTTTTTGGCTCGGTTAAAGTAGCTCAGGCTCCTATCAGTGCAGCCAAACCTATCAGTCAGCAAGAATACCGATGGCGCACGGTTTTGCTGGATAAGGTTAAAAAGTTCTGGGTTGAGGGGGTGTTAGCGAAATCCCTGCATATGCAAGTATTGATTGAGCTGGGTTTGGAAGAACGGGGTGAGTTTGTTCCAGCTCCCATGAGTGGGGTAGAAGAATTTCCTTCAGAATCTAGGCAATCATTTCCTGCTGGTACTATTGCTGCGGATATCTTCGAGGACATTGGTGCAGGGCGTACCCTGTTGATTTTGGGGAAACCGGGGGCAGGGAAAACCGTAACCTTACTAAAACTGGCAGAAAGCCTGATTGCTCGTACGGAAAGTGATTTTAGTCAGCCTTTGCCCGTGGTGCTCAACCTATCTTCCTGGGGAAATAAGCGACAATCCATTGCTGATTGGCTAGTGCAAGAACTGTACGAAATTTATGGAACGTCCAAGTCAATAGGAAAAGCTTGGGTAGAGCAGGAGCAATTACTCTTATTGTTGGATGGATTGGATGAAGTTGATGCTAAGTATCGCAATGACTGTGTGAGAGCTTTAAACCAATTCATTTGGAATCATGGCTTGACCGAGATGGTGGTTTGTTGCCGTATCGAGGAATATAAAAGTTTATCTGAGCGGTTGAGGTTAAGAAGTGCTATCTACATTCAACCTTTAACTCTGGGGCAAATTGATCAGTATATGGAGCAAGCGGGAGAGCAATTAGCAGCGTTAAAAACAGTATTTGACCAAAACGCTGAAATTAAAGCTTTTGCCTCCTCGCCTCTAATACTGAGCATCATGAGTTTGGCTTATCAGGGAAGTTCCATAGATGACATCATTCAAGGCATCACAGTTCAGGAATATCGTCAACTCCTTTTTGATACTTATATAAGCCGTATGTTTGAAGGAGCTAGATTGACTTCTTACACGAAACGTATTTCAGAATCTGGACAACAGTATTCAATAGATAAAGCGAAAATCTGGCTGATTTGGCTGGCTCAACGAATGACTCAAAACTCCCAATCTGTGTTTTTAATTGAACGAATGCAACCAAGCTGGTTTCAAACTTCGAATCAAAGAATTCGATACCGCTTGGAAAGTGCTTTTATTGCTGGGGTGATTATTTCGCTGATGGGGTGGCTGGTTGGTGGACCGGGTATTGTGACTATTCAGCTGATTGCTTGGCGGACTACTGGGCTGATTGATAAGCTGATGGGTGGGCTGGGTGGTGGGCTGCTTTGGGGGATGATTGGCGGGCTGATTAGTGGGCTGATTATTGGATTTTTTGGAGATATAAAAACCGTAGAAACTCTGAGATGGTCCTGGCAAGCAACAAAAAAGAATCTCTCTCGTGGAGTGTTTTATGGGCTAATTTATGGGCTAATTTATGGGCTGATTGTTGGACTAAGTGTGGGGCTGTATAGTGAGCTGATTGATGGGTCGATTGGTGGGCTGTATAGGCAGCTGATTGATGCGCTTTCTTTTGGACTGATTGTTGGGCTAATTGCCGGGCTAATTTATGGGCTGATTACTGGTCTGAGAGGTTTAGAAATAGAGAAGAGAGTTAAACCAAACCAGGGCATTTGGGAATCGACTCGAAATGCTTTAGTTTTTACCTTATTGACTGGGCTGAGTGGGGGGCTGATTGTTGGGCTTTTTTACGGGCTGACTAGTGCAAGTCATAGGCTGCAGTTTGGGCTGAGTGCTGGGCTGAGTGCTGGGCTTTTTTTTGGATTAATAGGTGGGCTGAGTGGTGGTGGTTCAGCCAGCATTCGACATTTTGCCCTGCGTTTTATGCTTTACCGCATGGGGTATATCCCCTGGAACTATGCCCGCTTTCTGGATTATGCTGCTGAGCGTCTCTTCCTGCAAAAGGTTGGTGGTGGCTACATCTTTGTTCACCGAATGCTGATGGAGCATTTTGCCAAAATGGAATTGGAACAAAAGCAGCCTTGATGCTGAATAATTATCTTCGATGGCTACAATTTTCTGCGTGAGTTGATTTCAGTCATTTGGCACTTATGGTAGCTTCCTTAGCTTTACCCCAATTGGGCATTTCTAGTATCATCTAGACCCTGTTCTTGAATGAGGCGATCTAGTTTTTTGATAATATCTTTTTCAGCAGCTTTGTTTTTTTTCAGGAGATGGCGTTGGGTGTTCTCTATTTCCTTCGATTCTTGTTGACTCAGATGATTTAAAGCGGAGATATAGCCTTTTTTGTACGCCCCAAGATGAGCCAAATCTTTACGAGGCAATTCTCCAGTTAGACCCTGTTGGTAGCCGAGGAATTCCAAATTACAATTTGACAAGGAATTTCCACCTTGTTGTTCAATCAATTCTTCTAATTCTTGCCTGGGATTTGGTTGCTCGCCACTGTTCATAAGTCTTCTGGTTAAAGGATATATAAGTACGATACAACAAGCCTCTTTCTTATTACCCAAAAGCAATAATTAAATCTCTATAACAAAACCCTGGTTAATAGCCAGGGTTTTGTGTGGAGCGGAGATATTCGGTTATGTTCATGCCGATTTTAGCTCCTCTTTTTCTTGTAAGGCTTTGGCGATCGCTTGACGAACAAACTCTTGCCAATTTTCTTGTTCTTGAAGTTTTTCTTTCATAGAAGTAGGAATACGAATCTGAACTCTTTCTCTAAGAGGTTCAGTTCTGTCTGTTTTAAAGCCATACTTGACTATATTGGGATTGCCTTTCGGATTGCTCACATTTGTTCTTTCTACAGTAGGTACTACACATCTCGATTATACCTTTTGTCTTTATTTCAACAAAGATGTTAAGAAATACTACAATAAGCGGTGCAACAGTTGGTGTACTAACTGTTGATTGTATAATGAAGTTGTGTTCTAAAAGCGATGCGAACAGATTGAACCCTAGCTTCGCATCGCCTTCAAACCCTTATGAAATAAGGAGCCTTACTACAATGTTAGATTACTA
>JBFRWL010000201.1:0-4087 GCA_051439565.1 Prochloraceae cyanobacterium | reverse complement strand
GAACTGTAGAGACTGAAACTGTGCAAGTCCTTCAATCCAAAACAATTGATACCCTCAATCCAACTACCCAACTCCCCCTACTCTCCACTGCCATAGTTAACTATGTCACCCGCACTCACGAAAACATCATCCTTAATGATGCTGTCAACGAAGGCCAATTTACCCGCGATATCTACATTGTAACTGCTCAACCCAAATCAGTTATGTGTATCCCTCTACTCAACCAAGGAAAACTGAGCGGAGTTTTATATCTAGAAAACAATCTCACCACTGAAGCCTTTACCGCCGATCGCGTTGAACTCCTCAACGTCCTCTCTAGCCAAGCTGCAATTTCGATCGAAAACTCCCGCCTGTACCAGACTCTAGAGCATAAAGTTGAAGAACGCACCAAAGAACTGTCTCAAACCCTGGGTATCCTCAAAGCCACCCAAGCAGAACTAATTTTGGAAAATGAACTCCTTAGAAGTCCCGAACAACCTTACACTTTTGACTATCAAGTGGGAGGGAGCTTGTCGATGGATGCTCCTACCTATGTGGTACGCTCCGCAGACCGTTATCTCTATCAGGCTCTCAAGGCAGGTGAATTGTGCTACATCCTCAATGCCAGACAGATGGGCAAGTCCAGCTTAATGGTACAAATGATCCAGCGCCTCAACAAGGAGGGTTATTACTGCATAGCGATCGACATGACTGGTCTGGGCAGTGAAAATACTACTCCTGAAAAATGGTACAAGGGATTAGCTGTCGAATTGTGGCGCAGTTTTGATTTGCTGGGAAAGGTGAGTCTCAAAAGTTGGTGGCAAGAACGCCTCGACCTTCCTCTGGCGCAGCGCTTACGTCAATTCATCGAAGAAGTTCTGTTAGTGGAAGTGGGAGCAGAAGATGAAACGAAACCGCCGCATTTAGTTATCTTTTTCGATGAAATTGATAGTGTCTTGAGCTTAGATTTTCCCGTCAATGACTTTTTCGCTCTGATTCGCTTCTGCTACAATCAGCGCAGTCTGCATCAAGAGTACCGACGTTTAACATGGGCTTTATTTGGTGCTGCTAGTCCTAGCGATCTAATTACTGACTATCAGCGAACCCCCTTTAATATCGGCAGAGCCATTGAATTAGAAGGTTTTAAAGAACACGAAGCCCAACCTCTACTGCGAGGATTAAGCGACAAAATTAGCAATCCTCAAACAGTACTCAAGGAAGTGCTAGCTTGGACAGGTGGTCAGCCGTTTCTGACTCAAAAGCTATGTAAGTTCATTAGGGATTCGGACGAAAAGCTTCCTACTAATCAGGAAGCTTCCTGGATTGAAAATTTAGTCAGAACTAAGGTTATTTCTAATTGGGAATCCCAGGATGAGCCAGAACATCTCAAAACTATCAGAGATCGTATTCTCCACAGCGATCGATCGCCTTCGCAGCTACTCGAACTCTACCGACAAATTTTGTCTCAAACAGAAGTGACAGCAGTAGATAGCCCCGAAGAAAGGGAATTGCTTTTATCAGGGCTTATAGTTAAACAAGGCAGTTCCCTGAAAGTCCGCAATCAGATTTATAAATTGATTTTTAATCAGAGTTGGATTGAACTTAATTTAGCTAATACCAATTTCGTTTAAGATGGCTACACTTCGGTGAGGAAAGGCAACAGGCAATAGGCAAGCAGATTCAAAATTATTTGAGATCTATCCTGGCACCAATTGATGAAGTCTAGCGACTTGGCATAATGTGTTTTTTACACTAACATGGATAGTGTAAGTAAAACACTATAATGATGAATGGTTCATTTGAAGTGGCAGCCGCCTCCTGTATCGGTCGAAACCACGCGGTGGCAGGCAAAAATAATCAAGATGCTTATTGTATCCACACTAACGAACTAGTGACTATAGCTGTAGTCTGCGATGGTTGCAGCAGCAGCAAACACAGCGAGGTGGGGGCTCAAATAGGGGCGAGGTTAATTGTAGAAATCATTGCCCGACAAATCTCAGAGTTCGATCGACTCGATTGGCAAAAAATAGAACGGGAATTGTTGGAACACTTAGAGAGTATCGCTCAAACTCTAGCAGGAGGGCATTCTCTCCCTCTAATTATCCAAGAATACTTCTTGTTTACAGTCGTTGGAGCCGTTATTACTGCCGAGGAAACGACCATCTTTTCTAGAGGGGATGGTGTCATCGCCTTAAACGGTCAAATCAAGCAACTCGGACCATTTCCCGACAATGCTCCTCCCTATCTGGCTTACAAAATATGCGATCAAGATAGCGCTTTAGGGGAACAAATACAAATTCAGTATCAGCTTCCCACCCTGCAAGTGGAATCAATAGTTCTCGGTACTGATGGAGTAAACGACTCGATCGCCAAAGAAGAACATTTTTTACCAGGTAAAGAAGAAAAAGTGGGTGCGATCGCGCAGTTTTGGCAACAAGATCGCTATTTTCATAATCCAGATGCCCTTCGCCGACGGCTATTTCTCATGAATCGAGAAGTGACTAAACCCGACTGGCACGATCGACGTTTGCTCAGACAAGGTGGTTTGTTGCCAGATGATACCACTCTGATCGTCATCCGTAGGAGAGGGGAGATGGGGAGAGGCGGAGACAAGGAAGACAAAGGGGATAAAATTACTCCCCACACTCCCCATACTTTCTCCTTCTGACCTCTGACTTCTTCAACTCCAAAGAGTTTTGGCTCTTTTTCGATCTACTGAATTTAGATACACATCAGCTTAAGAACTAATGATTATGGACATTTACATACGGGGTAAGAAAATCCGTCTTTCTCCCCAACAGGCGATCGGCAAAGGGGGAGAAGCAGATGTGTATAAAATTAATAAAGATCGGGCTGTGAAGGTGTTCAAACAGCCTTCTCACCCAGACTATCAGGGGTCTTTACAGGAACAACAAGCTGCTAGGGAAAGGTTACAACAACATCAAACCAAACTAGCTCAATTTCCCACTAATTTACCCAGTCGCGCGATCGCTCCACAAGCATTGGCTACAGATAAGCGAGGAAAAACTATCCTTGGCTACACCATGCCATTACTTACAGGAACTACTCCCCTATTGCGCTATGGCGATCGCCAGTTTCGTACTCAGAGTGGTATTTCTGCACAAACAGTAGCGAACATCTTTAAAGATTTGCATCAAACTGTAGTCCAAATTCACCAAGTCGGAGTAATTATCGGAGATTTCAACGATTTAAACGTTTTGGTTTTAGGAACCGCAGCCTATCTCATTGACGCAGACTCCTTTCAGTACGGGCAATTTCTTTGCCCAATGTTTACTACTCGTTTTGTCGATCCTTTACTGTGCGACCCGCAGCAGCAACAACCTATTTTAAATGGGACATACAATCGCGATTCTGACTGGTATGCCTTTACGGTGATGTTGATGCAATGTTTGTTATTTGTCAATCCTTATGGAGGAGTCTACAAGCCGAAGCACAAACAGCCAAAAATTCCCCATCAGACTCGACCTCTGAAAAGAATTACTGTTTTTCATGCAGAGTTACGCTATCCCAAGCCAGCCATTCCCTACCATGTACTCCCAGATGACTTACTGCATTACTTTCATCGCTGTTTCCACCAAGATGTACGCGGTCAGTTTCCCCGTAACTTGTTAGATAACCTGCAATGGAGCAAGTGTCTTAATTGCGGTCTAGAACACGCTCGTCGTGATTGTCCTCAATGTACTCAGAGTTCACCTAAATTAATCCCGCCTGCGATCGTTACTGTCAGAGGAGAGGTAAAAGCGACCAAAATTTTCTCGACTGCAGGAGTAATTCTGCGTGTCAGCTTGGTGGGGGATAGACTGCTTTGGCTGTATTGGCAACAGGGTGTTTTTCACAGAGAAGATGGCACAGTTATTCTGGCTGGAGAGCTAGATCCGAACATGCACTTCTGGCTATCAGATCGCTCTACCTTAGTAGGTAAGCAAGGTCAGGTAATTATCTTAAATGCCAATGACTTCGTAGAGCGAATAGCAGTAGATAGCTATGACGATCGCCCCATGCTGCAATGCAATCAAATTAATAGTTATTGGATACAGGGCGGTCAATTATTGCGAGAGGGTCAACTGGGATCTGAATATATTGGAGA
>JBFRWL010000200.1:0-5433 GCA_051439565.1 Prochloraceae cyanobacterium | reverse complement strand
CTATTATATTAATTAAACTTATTTTAATAATGCAAATAAATAATCAAAAAACCCAACTCTCCCCTGCCAAACAGGCTTTATTAGCCAAACGCTTGCGTGGAGAAACTATCAAAAAAAACACAAAGACTGGAACACCATCTACTGAGGCTAACCAACTTCCTCAAATTAAACCCGATCTAGCCAATCGCTACCAGCCTTTCCCGTTAACCGAAATGCAACAGGCTTATTGGATTGGTAGAAATAGCTTTTTCGAGCTAGGTAATGTTGGTATCCATACTTACATAGAACTAGAAAGTACTACTCTAGATTTGCCCAGATTTAATCGAGCTTGGCAACAGTTAATCGAGCGTCACGATATGCTGCGAGCTATAGTACGCCCCGATGGACAACAGCAAATTTTAGCCACAGTTCCTCCCTATGAGATCGAAATTATCGACCTCAGAGATCGAACAGTATCAGAAAAAGAATCTCAATTACAAACAATTCGCGATCGCCTATCCCATCAAGTTTTTCAGAGCGATCGCTGGCCTCTGTTTGAACTTTTAGCCTGTCAACTAGATAACCAATTGCTTCGCCTCTTTATCAATATCGATGGCTTATTTATCGATGGTTGGAGTTATCAAATTTTGTTTGGAGAATTGATGCAACTGTATCAAGAGCCAACTACCCAACTTCCGACCTTAGAGTTATCTTTTCGAGATTACGTGCTAAGTGAAATTGAAGTACAAAAAACAGAATTAGCCCAAAAATCGCGACAATATTGGCAAGATCGTCTTGCTAGTATTCCTAACGCCCCTAATTTGCCTTTAGCGAAAAATCCTGCGACGCTCAAACACCCCCATTTCGTCAGAAGGGAAGCTCGACTGGAAGCAGCAACTTGGCAAAAACTAAAAACTAAAGCAGCACGAGTTGGGTTAACACCTCCTGGCGTTTTACTAGCAGCTTACGCTGAAGTATTAGCCCTCTGGAGTAATAGTTCCCACTTTACTTTAAATGTACCTAGATTTAATCGCTTGCCCCTACATCCCCAAATCAACCAGCTGATCGGAGAGTTTGCCTCATTTACTCTTTTAGAAATTGACAATTCTCAGCAAACCTCGTTTGTAGAACGTGCCAAACGACATCAAGAACAACTTTGGAAAGATTTAGAGCATATTTATGTTAGTGGAGTTAGTGTTCTTAGAGATATACCAAGAGCAAGAGGGATAAATTCTGGGGTAACTATGCCTGTGATTTTTACCAGTACCCCCCAAAATGTCGATCACAATCAAAATAATCGCTTACCTTCCTGGCAAAAAGATTGGGGAGAAATCATCGAAGTGCTGACAGAAACTCCTCAAGTTTGGCTTGATAGTCAGTTTGGCGAAGCAGAAGGCTCTTTAGTACTTCACTGGGATGCAGTAGAAGAACTGTTTCCTGTAGGTCTATTAGACGATATGTTTGCTGCCTATAGCAAGCTGATAAAACGCCTAGCCAATGAAGAAGCCGTCTGGCAAAGTGATCGGCTCGACCTAATTCCCCAGTCTCAGTTGGAACAACGAGCCAAAATCAATCAAACAGAAACATCCCTTCCTCAAGAATTAGTTCATACTCTGTTTGCCCAACAAGCATTTTCTCTTCCCCAACAACCAGCCATTATTAGTAGCGATCGCAAACTGACCTATCAAGAACTATACCAACTGGCCAACCAACTAGGGCATCGACTGCGACATTTAGGGGCAAAACCCAACCAACTTGTCGCTGTGGTGATGGAAAAAGGCTGGGAACAAATTGTTGCCGTTCTCGGTATTGTGGCATCGGGGGCTGCTTATGTACCCATCGATCCTCAACTTCCTCCTGAACGACTCAATTACTTGTTAGAGGATTCTCAAGTCCAGATAATTTTAACTCAATCTAAGTTCAAGGCAAATCTACCAGATCACCTCCAACTTATTTGTCTTGATCGCGACACTTTAGCATCAGAAAGTAGTCAACCTTTAGAGCCGAACCAACAACTAGATGATCTAGCATATGTCATTTATACTTCTGGTTCGACGGGAATGCCTAAAGGAGTAGCAATTTCTCATCGCAGTATCCTCAATATGGTTTGTGCTACCAATGGCTCTTGGCAGGTCAGCAAAAGCGATCGCATTCTTGCCCTAACCGCTCTCAATCACGATCTATCGGTATACGATATTTTTGGTCTGCTGGCTGCGGGGGGGACTTTAGTGATACCAGATGCAGCTAAAGTACGAGAACCTGCTCACTGGCTAGAATTAATGGTGGAACATGGGGTAACCTTATGGAATTCAGTACCTCCAATGATGGAGATGCTCTTAGATTATGCTGATTCTGTACCAGAGAAACCCAACCCGAACTTACGTTTAGCTGTCCTGGGGGGTGATTTTATCCCTGTTAGCTTACCAAATCGACTCAGAAAACTAATTTCCCAGGTTTCTCTACTCAGCATTGGCGGACCTACCGAAACCACAGTTTGGAATATTTGGTATCCCGTTGAAACAGTCAATGCTGATTGGCAAAGCATTCCTTACGGTCGTCCGATCGCCAATGCTAAATACTATGTTTTGAATGAAAAATTAGAAGATTGTCCGATTTGGGTTCCAGGAGAACTTTACTGTTCGGGAACTGGTTTGGCAAAGGGTTACTGGAATAATCCGATTAAAACAGCAGCTAGTTTTATCGAGCATCCCCTTACAGGAGAAAGAATTTACCGTACGGGCGATCGAGGTCGCTATCTCCCCGACGGCAATATTGAGTTTTTAGGTAGAGCAGACTTTCAAATCAAATTACGGGGCTACCGTATCGAACCAGGAGAAATTGAAGCGGCATTAGGAAAACATCCACAAATAAAAGCAGCAGTGGTTACGCTCATCGGAGAACAAAATAGCGATAAACGTTTAATTGCTTATCTGACTCCTACCTCCGACCAGGAAGTACCTGTCGAGGAACTCCGCAGTTACTTAAGTAAAAAACTACCAGAATATGCCATTCCCTCAGTTTTTCATTGGTTAGAGAGCTTGCCCTTATCTGTCAATGGCAAGGTAGACAGAAAGGCTTTATTAAGCTTAGAACTATTAGAATCTTCTAGCGATCGCCCAATAATTCCACCACGCAATCCCATTGAGGAAAAAATTGCTGCGATGTGGTTAAAAAATCTCGCCCTCGAACAAGTAAGTGTGGAAGCTGACTTTTTTGAATTAGGGGGTAATTCTCTATTAGCTACTCAGTTAGTGGTTGCCCTTTCCTCAGCTTTTCAAGTTAATTTATCTTTGCAGGATTTATTTGAGAAACCAACCATTGCTCAATTAGCCGAATTAATTGCCACAACTCCCTCTAACGATGTGACCCTGGTTGCGACTAGAACAATTCCCATTACAACTTTAGCCACTGAAGCGGAATTACCTGATGATTTAAAGAGCCAAAAATTTGCTGTCAACTTTGACAGCGAACCTAAGCAGATTTTTATTACAGGAGGGACAGGATTTCTTGGTGCATTTTTACTACACGACTTGCTCCAACAAACACCAGCCGATCTTCACTGTCTAGTCAGAGCTGATAATCGAGAACACGGAGCGCAAAGACTGCAACAAAACCTACAAACCTATCACCTTTGGGACGATCGCTTTCAAGACAGAATTATTCCAATTGTCGGAGATTTATCCCAATCGCAGTTAGGAATTGAAGCAAGCAAATGGCGATCGCTATGCGAACAAATAGATGTACTGTATCATAACGGTGCTTTGGTTAACTTTACTTACCAATACTCGGATTTAAAAGCAGCTAATGTCTTGGGAACTCAAGAAATTTTGCGCTTAGCCAGCCAAATTAAAGTTAAACCAGTACATTTTATCTCCAGTGTAGCGGTCTTCTCTAGCGATGCCTATGCTGGCAATAACCTCATCCGCGAACAAGATAGCATCGAACATGGTGAGTTTATCTATGGTGGTTATGCTCAAAGTAAATGGGTAGCGGAAAAAGTAATGATGAATGCTGCGGTGGCAGGTTTTCCCGTAAGAATTTATCGACCGGGAATGATCGCCGGAGATAGCCAAACTGGTGCTTGTAAGTCTGAAGAATTAATCTATCGTATGCTCCAAGGGTTTGCCCAATTAGGATTAGCTCCTCAATGGGAAACAACTCTAGAATTATCACCAGTAGATTACATCAGCAATGCCATTGTTTATCTATCGAGGCAGCCAAACCTCCCACAGCAAATTTTTCATATCGTCAATCCCCAGCCGACTCCATGGCATCATGCGATCGATTGGATTAATTCCTTTGGTTATCCAGTCAAGATGGCGGATCACGACTGCTGGCGGGAAGCACTCCTAGAAGTGACCTTAGATTCGATTGATAATGCTTTGTCTCCTCTGTTACCAGTGTTTCCTCCCAAGGCACAAATGAAGGAACTAGGAATTTCCATCTCTGGTTCACCGAGATTTGATTGCCACAATACTCTAGAAGCATTAGCTGGTAGCTCTATTGCTTGTCCCCCAGTGGACGAAAGATTAATTCATCATTGTCTTACTTATTTAGTAAACAATAATTTACTAGCATCTCCCACAGTCAAATCTTAATTATTAATCATGCTAAAAACTTCTCCTAGCAATACATCTTGGATTGCCTACAGTCAAACTAATCCTCAAGCTCAATTGCGTCTGTTTTGTTTCCCCTTCGCAGGTGGTAGTGCTTCAGTATTTCGCGATTGGCAAGCAAGTTTACCCCAAAATATTCAGGTTTGTCCGATTGAGTTACCTGGAAGGGGTTCTCGATTATTAGAAAGCCCCTTGGAAAATATCTCATCTTTAATCACAGGATTAATTACTGCCATCGAGCCTCTCTTAGATTTACCATTTGTTTTGTTCGGTCACAGCTTAGGGGCATTGATTAGTTTTGAACTGGCTCGCTATTTGCGTCAAGAATATGGCAAAGTTCCCCTGCACTTGTTGGTATCTGGTCGTCAAGCCCCCCCAATTGACGATCTTTCCCCAATGCACGCTTTGTCAGATGCAGATTTAATCGCTGAACTACATCGCTTAGATGGTACTCCCAAAGCCGTATTAGAAAGCCCAGAGATGCTACAACTACTATTGCCAATGGTGCGAGCAGATTTAAAAATTGACGAAACCTATAAATATATAACTTCAGAACCTCTTTCTTGTGCGGTCTCTGTTTTTGGTGGCTTAGCAGATCCAGAAACAAGCTTAGACGATTTAGAAGCCTGGCGACAACAAACCCAAGGTGAATTTTCTTTACAAATGTTCCCTGGCAACCACTTTTTTATCAATACTGCTAGAGACTTATTGTTAGAGAGAATTAGCCAAATTTTATCCGTTTATATCTCCAACCCAAGTTAAGTAGGTGGACACCAATAAATATCAAAGCAGAACGGATATTTATCTTCTGTTCCCTATTCCCAGGGCTATTTCATTC
>JBFRWL010000199.1:0-4229 GCA_051439565.1 Prochloraceae cyanobacterium | reverse complement strand
CTCTTGGTGTCACTGCTGTTGCCGGTCTTTGGATTTTAACTCAGCCGCCAAAGTATCGAGGCGGTTTTCAAGTGTTAGTTGGAGAACCGACCAAAAAGGAAAATCAAGTCAATCAATTGCTTCAAGGGTTAAGGGGAACTGATATAGATTATGACACCCAAATTGAAGTTTTGCGCAGCCCCAGCGTACTCGAACCAATTATTCAACAATTATCTCAGAAGTATCCTGAAATTGAATACGAAGATCTAATTAAAGTTAAGAAATCGCCACTGAAAATTGAACAACTCAGAGATACTAAAATTTTAAACATTTCCTACGAGGATACAGATGCAGAAAAAATTCAGTTTGTGTTACAGACTGTAGCTGATGCCTATTTGCGCTATAGCCTAGAAGATCGGCAAACCAAAATTAAGCAGGCACTAAAATATGTAGACAATCAGTTGCCTGGTTTAAGAGCAAGAGTAGATCTACTTCAAGTACAACTGCAAAAGTTTCGAGAACAGCACGACCTACTCGATCCCCAGTATCGAGCTCAGCAACTTTCAGCCAAACTACTCGAACTAGAGGAAAATTACTTCAATACTCAAGTAAGACTCAGTGAGAATAGAACCCTTTACGGTCTGCTGCAAGGACAGTTAGGACTAGACCCATCACAGGCGATGGCATCGAGCTATTTAAGCGAATCGCCTCGCTATCAAAAATTACTCGACCAACTCCAGGAAATAGAAATTGAGCTGGCACGACAATCAACTATTTGGCAGGAAGATACTCCTATCATTCAAGCTCTCCAAGACAAAAAACAAAAATTACTGCCCCTGCTTAGTCAGGAAGCACGAGTAGTGCTGGGAAATAATTCACCTCTAATGTTAAGCAATTCCGGCTCTCTGGCTTCTCCTAGCTCCCTGCGCTTGGAACTAAATCAACAATTTATTCTCTCTGCTAACCAAATCGAAGTTCTAGAGATTAGACGCTCAGCCTTGGCGCAAGCAATACAAAGCTTTAATCAGCAAATTGAACAAATGCCCTCGATCGCCAGAGATTATACGGATTTACAACGAGAATTGAGTGTCGCTACAGCAAGCTTAAAAAACTTTTTGGCTGCTCGGGAAAAACTTCAGCTTGATACAGCTCAGGAAACTTTACCTTGGCAGCTGATCGCCAAGCCAGAAATGCCAGAAAAACCTTTCTTCCCCTCACCGCCGCTACATTTGAGCTTGGGGTTAGTAGCTGGCCTACTTTTAGGGTTGGGAGCAGCTTTATTGGCCGAACGACTCGATCCGGTATTTCACTCTACCGAAGAACTCAAAGAAAGTATCCCGCTGCCAATTCTCGGTCTAATCCCAGTACAAAAGGAGCTTAACTCAATCGAACAAGTTACAGAAGGAGGCTTACCTCAACTGCAAATTGGCAATACTAAAATTTCTTTCCAAACTTCTTTTTCTGCCCAGCCTAACAGATACAGTCGTTATCAGTCCTCTTCCTTCTTAGAAGCATTTCGCTCTCTCAATACTAATATTCGCTTGCTTGGTTCTGACAGTCCCATTCGCTCTCTGGTAATTAGTTCATCTGCACCAGCAGAAGGCAAATCTACTATTTCTATCAATCTAGCTCAGTCAGCAGCAGCTATGGGACAGCGGGTGCTATTAGTAGATGCCGATCTGCGACGACCTCAAATTCACCATCGCTTAGGTTTAGAAAATACCCAAGGACTTAGTAATGTAATTGCCACTGGTTTAGATGTAGAACAAGCTATTCAAAAAGTACCTCGATGGGATAATTTATCCGTGTTGAGTGCTGGTGATATCCCACCAGATCCAATCAGATTGCTTTCTTCCCAGCAAATGCAGCAGATCATGAAACAGTTAGAAGAGCAAGGCAATTTCGATCTAGTGATTTACGATACGCCTCCTATGCTGGGTTTTGCAGACGCTAGAATTTTAGCCGCATCTACAACTGGCATGGTTTTAGTGGTGAAAATGGGTAAAACAGACCGCTCTGCAATCAAGCGGTGTATAGATGTATTAAAAATGTCTCGGGTTTCTATTTTAGGAGTTGTGGCTAACAATGTCAGCCCTCGCGGTAATGGTTCTCACTACGACTACGATCGCTATTATCGTCCTCAGACAGCAGTTGAAAAATAAAAGTTATTGCCGACAGAAGAAAAATCCAACTAGACTCTGGAGTTAGGATAGTTAATACAAACTGTTATTTGCTTCAAGCTGCATGGTGAATACGCCCATTCTTTCTTCTACCTTACTATTGACCATACTGTCAATAGTAGGTCTTATTTTTTTCATTCGTGCCTCTGTTAAAGAGCGAACGAAACAAGTCAAATTAATTTCCCCAGAACCAGAAGATTCACTTCTTACTGGTTTGCAGCAGTATTTTGAGCAACGAGCTTACCAAATGACTGCGATCGATGCTGCCAGAAAACAAGTAACTTTTGAGGGTTTTGTCCGTCCTAGTTGGTTTTTAGCTATTTTTTTAACTTTTTTGGCTGCTTGCGGCTTGTTTTGCTTGACGCTGGTGTTGTCTTTTTTATATCCTTCTTGGACTAATCTTTTTTTGCCATTAACTTTGTTGGCACCAGCAGCCGGTTTTTTTTATTGGCAGAAAGCAGGACGTAGAGAAAGGGTTTGCTTACAAGTTGAAGCCTTAGATACTTCTTCTCCAGGCAAACAAAGTCTAATTACAGTTACTGGTCATAGAGATGAACTAACTCAACTCCAACAATCGTTACCTTTTCTAGCCGTTGGCGAATGAATGCGTACAGAATTAGTTGTTTTTAGGGATTGGGGATTGGGAAATTCCTAGTCACCATTCCCTTGCCATAAAAAGGATATTACATTCTTACTCCTGGCTCCTGTACAGACGTTCCATGGACCTTTGATACTGACTCTTAAAACCAGGGTTTATTGGCAGTAATCATTTAGGAAAATGGTGTAATTCCCCACTCAACTATCGCAGACTTGAGCGGGGAGTCCTTAATTACCTGAGTTTTAGTACTAGCCAACAGGTGCTACACAATTCCTATTTTGAGGATGCAGCTCTCGCAGACTGGGAAAGAGAAAATGATTTTCTTCAACATACTGGGCTCCAAACAATCCTTTTTCTGCCCAGAAATATCTATCTGTGGTGTGTTCGTTCCGTTTCACGACCAAGACAGCCGGAGGAACAATCTCGAGATTAGTAATATACTTGCGTGCAGCTGTGACGGGTTTATCTTCTCCACTTTCAATACTATACTGGGGTACTAATTCCAGTATTTTCCGTCCTTCTTGGCGGCGACGACTTTTACGCTTACGTTTTCTTGCCAACCCACTTACCTCCTATCTCAGATCCTAGCTGTAATTATAGTTACAAAAATCTTGTGAATTATATCCAGAAAATCACAAAAAGGCAACTACTGCTAAGGAATTCAAATCAGAGGTTAAATCGCCTAAATTCAAGGATGTGAGGGATTTTGATGGTGATAAAAATCTAAAATAAGATAAGAAAATATAAATTTTTTCAGAAATATATAACAAAAACTAATAGTATTGAGCAAATGTCCGAGTCAGACCGCATCATTAGTGCTACTAGTACCGAATTTATGACCCTGTGTCAATCTCAGATAACTTTATTGACTCAAGGATTAGGTGCTTCTTGGGGTGGTGTATATGTAACTGAAGGATTGGTAGAAAATGCCCAAGCCAAACTGATTCCTGTAGTAATCTATCCAGAAAAAGAGGCAATCTGGCAAAAAGATCTTCGTTGGAAAGCGTTACCGGAAGTTTGGCAGAGGTTAGAGGAAAAACCTCGTTTACCTTCAGCAGCGCTACCCAAACAAGCCCAGAAACCAAAGATTGATTCTCCTGCTTCAGAAAAACAAGAAAAATTTTTGAGTCAACGACATCAAGTTGTTGTGCCTTTGATGTATGAAAATGCGGTGGTTGGTTTACTGGTTACGGGACGAACTGATAGAGAATGGAATCAACAAGAGTATGCTCAAATTGAAACAATTGCTAGAAGTATAGCGATCGCCCGCCTTCTCGACCAACGTCAAGCCTGGTATCAACAGCAGTTAAAGCACCAACAAAAGCTCCGCAGAATAGAGCAGGATAGGCTCGATGACATTTTACATCAATTGCGCAATCCTATAACCGCCTTACGTACTTTTAGCAAGCTACTGCTTAAGCGCCTGCTGCCAGACGATCGCAACCAAACCGTTGCTCAGAGTATGTTACGGG